>JAIBCZ010000243.1 GCA_024679645.1 Amphritea sp. | reverse complement strand
GTGCCAATATCGCGGCGGCAATGATGGAGGGGCTGATTGATGTTGCGCTGGAGCATCGCTGGTTGAAGTTAGATGAAGCGGGGCGATTGATACTGGATGCTGAAGAGCTAAAGCTCCCTGAGCCGACGGTAGCTGATATTGATTACAGTGAGTCGGATACGGCCCGTGAAAACCTCACAGCACCAGGTGTTAGTCATCTGACACAGTTGATGAACGGTGCAGAGTCTGCTTATTTAGAGCTGTTATCAGCAGAACAGCCAAATGCCTATGCGATAGCGGTACAGGTCGCATCGGAGCACTCACTATTTGCGCCGGATGATATTGCGCCATTGGTGGCTGAAAATCCATTATTGCTAGGGCTTCGGGCTGACGGTATTGTCGATCATGACATGTTCGAGGGTGATGCACCTGCCGGGATGATTATCAGCGCTCATCTGACGCAAATGATGATATCGCAATTACTGGAACTGGCCGTAGAACAAGGATTGGTAGGTTGTGACAGTAGTGGCCATCCGCTGCTACCTGAAGACGCCTCAGCCCCCCTTATCCATTAAAAAGCTCCTGTCTCACTATAGAGGGGTTAAGCGTCAGAGCTGTGCTTTGGCGCTTTATCGGTTAATAGTGTGACTAACAGGTCCTCTGATATTGGCTTAGCTAACAGATAGCCTTGTATCATGGGTGAGCCATACTGGCGTAATAGTTCTAACTGAGCCTGAGTTTCTACCCCTTCGACGACTGTTTTCAAAGAAAGCGAGCTGGCTAATGAGAGTATCCCCGACACCAGAGCCTGGTCTTCTTCATTATCTTCGAGATCATCGATAAAGGATTTGTCGATTTTCAGCCGTTGCACCGGGTACTTTTTTAAGTAGCTGAGCGATGAGTAACCGGTACCAAAATCATCCACAGCGATATCAATACCCTGTGAAACGATCGTCTCAAGTTGTGCGTAAATATTTTCCTGATCTAATAACAGAATGCTTTCGGTAATCTCGATGACTAACGAAGAGCCTTTAAGTTCGTGTTTAGATAGTTCCTGGCTGAGTAGCTCAACCATGTTGCCTCTGAGAAACTGCGAACTGGATATATTAATACAGACCTTGGGTGCTATTGGTGCCGTAAGGCAAAGACGCTTAGCAAACTCACAGGCTTCAGCGATAACCCATTCCCCTATACTATGAATCAATGCCGACTCTTCCGCCAGAGGGATAAACTCGAGAGGATAAACAATTCCGCGTTCAGGGTGTAACCAGCGGATTAACGCCTCGACTGACTCAATACTTTGTCCATCAATAGACCAGATCGGTTGATATAACAGGTAAAACTCATTCCTTTTAAGAGCTTTATAGATGTCCTGCTCGAGAATGCTACGCTGGGTTGAATCTTCGTTGAGGGCTTTATTAAAGTATTCGTAGGTGTTGCGCCCTTTGGCTTTTGCCTTGTACATCGCATTATCTGCATTCAGCACAAGCTGTTCGGTGGTTTTACCATTTTCAGGGTAGATGGCGATGCCAATGCTGCAGGATATATAGGCCTCGTTGCCTTCGAGAACAAATGGTTTGGCAAGAGAGGTCAATATACCGTTAGCAATTTTTTCTATTGATGAGATGTTGTCCTGCTCTTGTGCAATAACGGCGAATTCATCCCCCCCAAGTCTGGCGATCGTATCGGTTTTACGAACACTGTCTATGAGTCGCTCTGATACCTGTTTTAGTAAAAGGTCACCGGCAAAATGGCCAAAAGTATCGTTCACATATTTAAACCGATCAAGGTCAATGTATAGCAAGGCGGTGTTCGTTTTACCTCGTTCCGAAAAAGCGATAGCCTGTTTTAGCCGGTCTTCGAATAAATGCCGGTTAGGCAGCCCTGTGAGACTGTCATAATTTGCCTGATGAGTGATGATCGCTTCGTCGTGCTTGCGTTTGGTAATATCACTGAACAGGGCGACATAACCTTCGAGATTGCCTTCGGGATCAAAGCGGGAGGATATCATCAGCCATTGCGGATAAATCTCACCATTTTTACGTCGGTTCCAGATCTCTCCCTCCCAGCTGTGGTGCCTGGCTAGCTTATTGAAAATCGCTGTATAAAAACCAGGGGGATGTTTCTCTGATTTTAGCAGTGCGGGGGTTTCCCCCAGGACTTCGACTTCCTTAAAGCCGGTTATCAGTTCGAAGGCTTTGTTAACCATCTGAATTCGGTTGAGTTGATCGGTAACCATGATGCCTTCAGCCGCAACACTGAATACATCCGATGCTAATCTGAGTTTTTTCTGCGCTTCTTTTTCTTCAGTTATAGGTTGTTTTAACGCAATGTAATGAGTGATTGCGCCAGCATCACTAATCAAGGGGCCGATGGAGGCTCTTTCCCAGTAAAGCGAGCCATCTTTATGCCGATTGTGAAACTCACCGTGCCAGGTTTCTCCGCTTGTCAGGATTTGCCACATGGCCATATATTCTTTATCTGATGTCTCGCCAGATTTAAGGATACGGGGATTAAGGCCGATTACTTCCGATTTACTATAGCCGGTGACTGTTTCGAAGTATTTATTAACGTACTCGATACTGCCGTCAGGATTAGTGATAACAATAACGGTAGGGCTGTGTTGCACGACCTCAGAGAGCAGGTGAACTTCATTTTGCATGCCTAATGCTTTCCGGTTACTACGAACCAGTAGCAGTGCACCTGTTATCAACGTGATAATTGAAGCAAGCAGGACGAGCAGTAGATTTTGTTTTTGTTCTATCCAAAATAATAACGAGCCTTTATGACTAATGACGATAGATACAGCAAGAGGATATTTAGTCAGCAACCTGGTGGCAGTTGTACTGGTAGGAACGGAGTTATATGTGAGGTTGTTGGCTCTGCCCTCATCGGCATCATTGATCAAAATATTTTCAAGGTGAGGCAGTACGTACTGTCTGTTAGGCCCATAAAGGCCTTTCTGTAGCAGCACGTTTCCTGAAAAGTCTGTCAGATAAACGCTGTCTCTTTTTTCAAGTTGCAGATCGGAGATATATCTATGTACATAACTTGGGTTAAAAGCGGCTACAACCAGCAGCCTCTCATCATTCTGAGTTTTGGATTCAAATGCGATAGGTATGAGTTCTCGCCGATTGGCTTCATCGGGGAAGGTGTTTTCTAACGGTAAAAAACGGCCTTTTAAAGTATTACCTATTATTAATCCCAGAGAATAGTAACTCTTCCTTGAAGCGTGTAATCCGAGGATGTTCAGGTTTATATTAAGCGCAGCTTCTCTTCGGGTATCAAGGATCGTTTCTTGCCCTTTGATAATAACAATCTGTCTCAGCTGTGGTGCAAACTTAAGAAGTTTAAGGGCGCGTACGCGGATTTTTTCAAGCTCTTGAGAGCCCGTGCCTTCTTCAAGAAGCTCGTCGGACAGAGAGGCCATGCTAATCTCCAGGCCTTCAAGTGTCCTAGTAACTGTTCCTTCGATCATCCGTGCATAGAGGGCTGCACGTTCATTTCGTTCTTCGATACTTTGGGTGAAACTGAACCAGAGAACGCTGGTGATAAGCAGGACTGTACATATAACGCCCCCATAGACCCACTTAGCGAAAGAGGGAGGCTTCTTTTGAAGACTACTGTGCATAAAAATTACAACTCACATCAAAGAAGTGGATTAAATCAGATCATATCTCAGAATAAGGCTTGAAATGAATGGGGGTATCGAAGTTAATTGACC
>JAIBCZ010000248.1 GCA_024679645.1 Amphritea sp. | reverse complement strand
TTCTGCGGCTATGGAATTTGGCTTAAGGAAGAGTAAGATAAGCAGTATCTTATATACAAGGTAGCGCTATGTTGCTTGGATTTTTTGATAACCTCCTAAGCCTTTTTCTGGATACGGCTATCTGGCTACTGCTAGGCCTGGTGCTGGCAGCGGTTCTGAAAGGCTGGATTCCCACTTCTCTGGTGGAAAAATGGCTCAGCGGTACCGGGGCAGGATCGGTTATCCGAGCAGCCCTGATCGGCGCACCGCTGCCTCTTTGCTCTTGTGGAGTACTGCCCACAGCTATCGGCCTGCGCCGTTCCGGAGCGTCAAAGCCTGCCACTGTATCCTTCCTTGTCGCCACTCCAGAAACCGGCGTTGATTCGATCTCGGTCACCTATGCCCTGCTGGGACCGGTGATGGCAATCATTCGCCCCGTATCCGCTATTATCAGTGCGGTTGTCAGCGGCATGATGATCCTGCTATTCGATCACAGCGAAAAGAACAGAGACCGAACCGCCACAAAGAGTCCCGAAGAGAAAGTATCCAGTTGCTGCAGTAAGGTCGCGAAACCTGTCAGTAGCTGCTGTAGCGAAAACGATAAACCTGCCAGCACTTGCGGTAGCGACAAAGAAAAAACAGTTGACTGCTGTAGCAAAACGGATGCTGAGGTAGCCACAACAGACTCCGGCTGCTGTTCCGAGAACAACAATACACCCCAACGACAAGGCCTTCTGGCCGGGTTGCAGTTTGCTATTGTTGATATCCTCGACGATATCTCCACATGGCTTGCCATTGGCCTGATACTGGCGGCAGTGGTGGCGACACTGGTTGAACCTGCCAGTCTGAGCCAGTGGGGCAGCGGCCTTTCTGCCATGCTACTGATGCTGGTTGTTGGCCTGCCCCTCTATATCTGTGCGACCGCCTCTACTCCACTGGCTGCAGCACTGTTAGCCGCAGGTATGTCACCCGGCGCAATTCTGGTATTTCTTCTCGTCGGACCCGCCACCAATATCGCATCAATCGGCATTCTTAGCCGTGAACTGGGCGTCCGTGCTGTCGTCCTCTATCTCTGCGGCATCAGTATCTGCGCAGTTCTCTTGGGCCTGGCTACCGATGCCATCCTAACCAACCAGATGATATCTATCGGTACCGCCATGGCACATCATGATTCCGGGAGCTTTATGCTCATTAAGTGGGCTGCCGCAATCATTCTATTTGTTCTGGCCGTGAAGCCACTACGCCGGTTAATCTGGAAAGATGCAGCAATGGCCAGCGCATGAACTTCTTTACTAAACGTAGTTTAAAAAAGCTGCAACAGGCCATTATAGAAGCGGACCTGATTACTCTGAAGAAACAGTTTAATAAACTGGAGCCTTCTGCATTGGAAGAGCACCTGTTCGAACACGATGGTCAGCACTACAATACAACCGAACTCGCCATCAAATCAGGACAGGCCATATCACTGGAACATCTACTTCAAGCCGGATGCAATTTAAGCACCAGCCAGCCTGAATCTTTGCTATATCAAGCTCTGCAACACCCACAGCACAGTCTGCCGCTGATGACGGTACTACTGCAAGCGGGCGCACCTTTACTGTACCCTGATGCCGACCCGCATCACGCCCTGTTTGCCTGTTTCCGGTTCTGCTCTAAACAGAACTTAATGCTTCATCTAAGCCGTCTAAATGAAAATGGTGCTGATCTTAATTACCATGATGAACAAGGGAATAGTGCATTAACGTTAGCGATGCAGATGGAAGACCAGCGCCTGGTTCAGATGTTGATTAGCAGTGGCGCGGAGTTACCTGAGACACAGAGAACTGAGGAGTGCAGTGATGAGATCATCGGCTACGCCAAGCGACTCGCCGATGATCTGAAAATAAGGCAGATGATGCTAGGTTAAAAGCTATTTTTTAACGGCAGCAACTACAGAGACTTCAACCAACAGCTCTGGACGCGCCATACGCGCCTCAACACAGGCCCGGGCAGGTGCATGTCCAGCTGGTACCCAGCTATCCCACACAGCATTCATATCAGAAAAATCTTTCATATCACGGATATATACCGTCGCAGAAAGAACATGCTCGCGATCACTACCCGCTTGCTCTAGCAGCGCATCTACTTTTTCCAGCATCGTGGCGGTTTGTTCTTTAATGTCTGCAGCAGCATCTTTTGCTACCTGACCACAGAGGTAAACGGTATCGTTATGCGTTACGATCCGGCTCATCCGCTGGCCAATCTCCTGGCGTTCAATTGACATCTGTATTCACCCTTAATCTAAAAAACTATCGTGTAAAAACCAACAATTGTAGTAGATCAGCACGAAGACACCAGCCAGATACTCCTGAATTCAGGAACTCTGGCGGTATAAACAGATGTAGTCAGGAAAGTTGCAGGAAATAACGCTATAACTGAGGATTTACTTAGCGGAGCAGCCGCAGATTTAATCAGAGCCGGGGGATTTCAATGGCAGGACAGCGATCCATCACTACTTTCAGCCCGGCCGCCTGAGCTTTTTCAGCAGCCGGTTCATTAATTACGCCCAGCTGCATCCACACAGCTTTAGCGTTAACCGCGATGGCCTCGTCAACCACATCGCCAGCCTCGGCAGAATTACGAAAAATATCCACCATATCGATCGGCTCTTTTATATCAGTAAGTGAGGAAACCACCTCCCGACCATGGATCTGCTCTCCCACTTTGCGTGGATTCACAGGGATGACGTTATAACCCTTCGACAGCAGGAAATGCATCACCTGATTACTGGCCCGGTGGGATTTAGGACTGGCTCCCACCATCGCTATCGTTTTACTCTTTTCCAAAATCTGACGAATAATTTCCATTGAACCCTGTTCCTCTTAATTATTTTTATCACCGCAGCAAGGACATTCAGGGTCCCGCCGCAGTTTCAGGGTTCGCCAATCCATATGACGCCCATCCAGAAGCAACAATTTGCCGACCAGTGGACGACCCACATCCGCCAGCACTTTTAATGCTTCCATCGCCTGTACTGAACCAATAATGCCGACCAGTGGAGCGATCACTCCGCTTTCAGAACAGGTTAAATTCTCATCGTCCCCTTCACGATACAAGCAACGATAACAGGGGGCATCCTCAAGCCTTGGGTCAAAGACAGCGACCTGCCCGTCAAAACGTATAGCAGCACCTGAAACTAGCGGTGTTTTATACTCCACACAAGCGTCGTTTATCGCAAAACGGGTAGTAAAATTGTCACTGCAGTCGACCACCAGATCCACTTCAGCGACCTGTTTCGCCAACGCCGTGTCATCCAGGCGGCCATTAATAACCACCACATCCACATCTGGATTCAGCTCTGTAAGTGCAACTTTTGCCGAATCAACCTTAGGCTGACCGATCGTTGAAGTGCTATGCACTATCTGACGTTGAAGATTAGTCAGCTCAACTTTGTCATCATCCACTAATACCAGCTTTCCCACCCCTGCCGCGGCCAGATACATCGTAACAGGGCTGCCAAGTCCACCCACGCCGATCACCAGAACTGATGCATTTAACCAGGCTTGCTGACCGGCAATATCAACCTCAGGCAGCATTATCTGGCGGCTATAGCGTAGTAGCTGTTCATCATTC
>JAIBCZ010000274.1 GCA_024679645.1 Amphritea sp. | reverse complement strand
CTTTATCTTTGCCATCTTCGTCGCGGGCATCACCCAGGCGTGGTTCCATTTTCTCTTCTGAACGGTACCAGAAAGTATCTTTGGCACCCTCAGCGCCGAAATCAAAACTCAGCGCCCATTGATAGCGGTCTTCGATAACTTTCTTCAGCTCTTGCAACGGCATGATCGGATCAAGATCCTGAAATTCTTCTGCGGCGTGATAGTCTTCCAGGTCGTCGACCAACTCAGGATAGAGTTCCAGCATCACTGAAACCAGCATTTCCTGGCCTTGCAATGAACAGTTATCTTCACTCCACTGCAACAATGCTTCCCAGCTATCGAATCCACTTTGAGTATGCTCACGAATCGCGTCCAGGTCTTTCAGTACCTGTTGGTTGTTGGCGGTTTGCCAGTCATCCTCAGTTACCGTTTCGGCGGTGTGAACTGCACAACGCTCAAGTAATTCAGGGAACTGTTGTTGAATACGGCTATTGATGTTGCCCAGGACGCGAACCCGCGCCAGTGCCAGCTCACGCATCTCAACCCACTGATTGATCAATACTGGGTGGTTTATCAGGTAAGGAGCCATCCCCAGCCCGGTTGAGTTACCGATACCGAAAAAGCGTTTAATTTCAGGCTTCATCGGATTGTAGCTTTCCGGTGCTTTATGCTGGGCAATATGTTCCGCTTGCAGCAGGCTGAAGTTACGCAGCATAAGGCATACAAACATCTCTGCAGCAAAAGGTCGGGCGAAATCAGCATGACGGCTGGCTACTTTTTCCCAGTCGGCCATGCCCAGCTTACCGCTACCGTATACGGCGGTTGTACGGTACAGGTAACCTACTTTGGCGATCTGTGCTACATCAGGCTGTTTGCTGTTGGCTAACTGATCGACTACATAGTCAAAGTTACGGGCACTTCGGTTGGCACGAGATAGTACAAATACCCGGGCATCGACTCGGCCAGCTTCCTGTTTTGGTACGTTCTGACGTAGTTTTTCCAGATAAATATCATCAACTTCACCATCAACCAGGGCCATGGTGAGGTCCCACTTGGTGGCAATTACCCGGTCGTTACGTTCATCGGGGGATAGGTAATCTGAAAACAGTACAAAACTGTATAATTTGTTTGGGGTGTTGATCTCGTAGACTACGGTGCCGTAACCCTGGTCATCCAGCTCAAACCGAGCGGGCTCTATCTGCCAGCGTTCGCGCATAATCCGGCGCACCAGAGTACGCATGAAGCTAAGTCGGCTCTGATGAATTGCGCCTAGTCGTTCCAGATCCATTACCTGGTTGATCGGCCTTAGCGGTAGTGCGTTGTCGCCTCTCAGGGCAGCTTTTATAGCAGCTGGCGTGGTCATTATTATTATCCTCGTTAAATAGCTACTGGAGACAGTTTGAAAGCTATTGCGTTATTGTGCGTAACACTTTCAAACGTTCTCTACACATCGTTAATAAATTCGGCGCTTAATGACCGACAACAGCATAGATATGTTCGAAACCTCTTTTTTATTTGCTCTGCTGGTTTCGTTTGTAATGGTTATATGCAGAGCAATACGAGGAAGGTTGAGGCTGGCTCATACGTTACTGAAGTAAGTATGGCTCAGATCTAAAGGAGCATAAGAAAATCTGAGCAGCTATCCTTCCTGTATACCACTTATCATGGGACAGAATAGGGATAGCACACAAATCAGAAGGTTATATCGAATAATAAGGGAAACTTATCAAAGTACCCCAAACTATTATTTTTTCTAGAGGTGTAGGCCTGCTGCATAGTCAGTCATTTGTACAGATTTTTTACTTATGGGCTTTATTTTCCTTAATTACTGGCGTGTCAGAATAAAGTCGACCAGTGCTTGTGCAGGCGGAGTGAGTGATTTATTCGTTAGTTTTACGATACCGATGCGGCGGGTCACGGTCGGTGTGCTGAGGGGAATAAAGGACAGTGTGTCACTCTCTTTTGGCATTGCGTAGCGGGGCAATGTTGTCACGCCAAATCCTGCTTCTAACATGGCAATCAATGAGATCATATTAGATATATAGAACTGAGAGTGTCCCAGCAGGGGCCTGGCCTCGCTGTCTTCCAGCAGACGGGAAGTGCCGTTACTTATCAGTCGGTGTTTGCGCAACTCTTTCCAGTGTAGCTCTTTTTGCTTTGCCAGCGGATGGTCTTTAGGGCAGACCACGCCGATTTGATCTTCCCATATAGGTATAAAGGTTTTGTCGCTGTGCTCCTGTTCATGAAACAGGTGGGCGATACCGAAATCTACCTGCTGATTTTCCACCATACGGTAGACCGCATCGGAATTATCGTCAAAGAAACTGATATGTAGTTCCGGGGAGTTGTTAACAAATTCAAGCAGTAGTTCGGGCAGGACCTGACTGGCAATAGAGGGCACTGAGGCCAGACGCAGGTGGCCGGTCTTGTGCTCTGCTAACAGCGTCATATCCTGTGAAATGCGGTCGTGATGCTCGATCAGCTCCTTGGCCTTGGGTAGAAAGTATTGCCCAAAAGGGGTCAGTTCTGTCTTAGCGGTTTTAGCGTTGCGTTTTTCAAATAGAGATTCACCCAACTTATTTTCCAGATCACGAATCGAGAGGGAGATAGCGGGCTGGGTACGGTGAGCCTTCTCTGCGGCAGCATGAAAGCCTTTTAGCTCGGCTACCCAGACAAAGTGACGAAGTTGAGCAATCTTAAACTCTGGCAGCATAACGCACCTCTTGAATATCTAAATAAGTAAATCTTATCGTGGAATATTATTTATTAATTTTTATTATTAAAGCACGAAGTCTATGATTGATCCATATACATGCAGGAGGTCAAAAATGTCTGATTCAGTTTTTCGTAATTATATTGCAGGTGAGTGGGTCGAAGGTAACAAAGGTAGCGTGGCAAACATCAGCCCTGCCGATATCAGCGACGTAGTCGG
>JAIBCZ010000234.1 GCA_024679645.1 Amphritea sp. | reverse complement strand
TTACTGCACCGAAGAAACCGCATTGGTGACCCAGCTGCTGGAGCTGGCGCAACCGATCGACCATAAATGCCGCCGGATCGCTACTGACTGGATAACCACCCTGCGAACCGACAAGAAAAACCAGCATTATCTTGACCAGTTCTTAAAAACCTTCAACCTGGAAACTGATGAAGGTATCTTGCTGCTATCACTGGCTGAAACCCTATTAAGAATACCCGACCAAGAAACTGCTGACGCCCTCATAGAAGATAAACTCAGCTCTGCTCAGTGGCAGCGCTATTTTGACCCCAATAACTCGGTTTTACTCAATACCAGCGTCTGGGGCCTGGCCCTTAGCCAGCAGTTAGTCGACCCTCAAACCGGACCGGATACTATCTTTAGCCAGCTGGTTGAGCGAATCAGTCGACCTGTCATTCGTACCGCTCTGACTCAGGCAATGAACAACCTGGGGGAGCGTTTTGTCTTTAGCCCGGATATACAGTCAGGGCTGAAACGCATCCACGATTTAGGAAGGAACCAAACCTGCTCTTTCGATATGCTCGGGGAAGCAGCTGTCACCGGCCAGGACGCAAAACGCTACTTCAGCGCTTACTTAGAAGCGATAGAAACAGTTGCCGCACAAAACCTCGAAGACCGACCAGTAGCATCCGTCTCTATTAAATTATCTGCCTTGCATCCACGACTTGAACCCCTTAAATCAGATCATATTGTCGAAGAAATCACCCAACGTGTACTCCATTTATTGATTGTAGCTCGAACAGAAGATGTTCAGATCACCATCGATGCAGAGGAGTGCAGCCGACAAGAACTGACCTTACAGGTCTTCGAAGCATTGCTACGCAGTGAAATATGCAAAGATTGGGGAGGGCTGGGCATTGCTGTTCAAGCCTACTCAAAACGCGCTCTGCCTATTCTGGCCTGGCTCAGTTTTATTGCGGAAGAACTGCAAACCAACATTCCAATTCGATTGGTTAAAGGCGCCTATTGGGATACCGAGATCAAACAGGCCCAACAGCAAGGCCTTACAGACTACCCTGTCTATACGCTGAAACAAGCGACCGACCTCTCCTATCAGGTCTGCGTAGAATATCTGTTAAGTAAGCAGTGCCCCCGGTTACTTCCACAGTTCGCAAGTCACAATGCAATGAACTTAAGCCATATCATCAGCCTTTCAGAACAGAGTATTAAACCGCTGGAATTTCAGCGGTTACATGGCATGGGGGAAGCCCTCTATAACGAGGCGTTAGAATACACCCCTGACGCCCAACTCAGAATTTATGCACCAATAGGTGCGCAACAGCAACTGCTTCCATACCTGGTACGCCGACTTCTGGAAAATGGCGCCAACAGCTCATTTCTATTACAGCAATTTGATACCAACATCACCCCTGCGCAATTAACCGCCCCCCCGGCAGAACAACTGCAGGCACTGGATCTGAAACGCAACCCGGCAATCCCCCTGCCAACAGACCTGTACCAGCCGCTCCGTGAAAACTCTGCAGGCGTCATACTCGACTCCCAACAACAGCGGACTGATTTGTTAGAGCAGATAAAACCTTTTATGCAACAACAGTGGCAAGCGACAGCACTGATTAACGGTGAATCGGTCAAATCCCAATCCGCAGAATTGCTCTTTTCTCCCTTTGATCAGGCCCAACAAACCGGGCAATTATTCAACGCCACTGAAGATGACGTAAGAGAAGCCTACGCGGTCACCCGTACCGGTTTTATCAACTGGAATAACCGACCGGTGACAGAGCGGGCGAGAATAATTAAACGCTTCGCCAGCCTGTTAGAAGAACATCGGCAAGAGTTCATTGCACTTTGCATGCGTGAAGCGGGAAAGACCCTTCGAGACGCTATTAACGAGATTCGAGAAGCTGTGGATTTTTGCTATTACTATGCCCACGAAGCAACCAGCCGACTGATCAGCCAACCGATGCCATCGGTGACCGGTGAAGAGAACATTCTTAGCTACGAAGGCAGGGGTATTTTTCTCTGTATCAGTCCCTGGAACTTTCCCCTGGCCATCTGGACCGGTCAGGTAGTGGCTGCGCTACTTGCGGGTAACTCCGTCATCTCCAAGCCGGCCAGTAGCACCCCGCTAATCGCCTACCGGGCAACTCAGCTACTGCTGGACGCAGGAATACCCAAAGACGCCATTGCGTTTATACCTGGCCGCAGCCAGGAGATCGGCACTCAGCTCACTAACGACTTCCGTCTTTCGGGTGTTGCCTTTACCGGCTCAACCCGAAGCGCAACCGATATCATTCGCCAACTGACCCTACGGGAAGGGGCTTCAATCGTACCCTTTATTTCCGAAACCGGAGGACAGAACGCGATGATCGTTGACAGTACTGCATTACCGGAGCAGGTCGTCAAAGACGTGATTGAGTCAGCCTTTAACAGTGCCGGACAGCGCTGTTCCGCATTGCGGGTGCTCTACCTTCAAGAGGACACTGCAGATCAGATTGAAGCGATGCTTAGCGGAGCTATTAATACCCTCAAAATAGGCAACCCCTGCGAGACCGACACTGATATCGGACCCATTATCAATAATAATGCGATGCAAGCGCTACACGGCCATATAGAACACTGCCGGGAACACCGACGGCTGATGTTCGAAGCTGATTTGAAAGAACAACATAACTCAGGCTATTTCGTGGCGCCGACACTGGTTCGACTGCATACCATTGATGAACTCAGTGATGAGCATTTTGGACCTATCCTGCACATCATCCATTATCAGGCGGACAACCTTGACCGCATCATTGAAGAGATCAACCGTACCGGATACGGGCTTACACTCGGCGTGCACTCCAGGAACAATCAGACTATCGAGCATATCTGCAACCACGCCCGGGTAGGCAATATCTATATCAATCGCAACCAGATTGGCGCAATTGTCAGCTCCCAGCCTTTTGGCGGTATGGGATTGTCCGGGACCGGCCCAAAGGCCGGTGGACCAAACTACCTGATGAGCTTTGCTCAAGAGAAAACCTGTTCAACCAATACCACTGCCACTGGCGTTAATCCGCAGCTCCTTAATCAGAGCCTTCAAAATTAACCAGTGCCTGATCAGGCAGGTTCATCCTGCACCAGGCGGTAGCAGGGCTGATACTCCTCATAGTTGATTTTCATCCGCCGTTGTTCAACAAAAGCGGCTAGTAGGGTATCCAGCGCCTCCACCATTTCCGGCTCTCCGCTAAGTTCAAACGGGCCATGCTCCTCTATCGCCCGTATACCCGGCTCTTTCACATTACCGGCAACAATCCCGGACAACGCTTTTCGCAAAGTGGCCGCCAGCAAATAATCGGGCTGATCAGGGACCAGCTCCAGAGCAGCCATATTGTCATGGGTCGGTTCAAAGGGTTGCTGGAACTCAGACGGAATATGCAACTGCCAGTTAAAGTGAAATGACTCACCGGTGGCCTTGCGATACTCCGTCACCCGCTCCAAACCCGCTTTCATTTTGACGGCAACATCATAGGGATCACCTACAACAATGTCATAAAGCGCGGCGGCCTTGTCTCCCAGCGTCGCCCGAATAAAACGATCTACCGTTTCAAAATAGGCTTCACTGCCTTCCGGCCCGGTGAATATAAAAGGGAAAGGAACATTACTGTTTCGCTCATGTAGCAATATTCCCAGCATATAGAGAATTTCCTCGGCGGTGCCTGCCCCACCAGGGAACACGATGATGCCATGGCCCAGGCGTACAAAGGCCTCCAGCCGCTTCTCGATATCCGGCATAATAATCAACTCATTGACTATTGGGTTGGGAGACTCTGCCGCAATAATTCCCGGTTCAGATACCCCCAGATACCGGGCATCAGTC
>JAIBCZ010000028.1 GCA_024679645.1 Amphritea sp. | reverse complement strand
GTGGAACAGAACGGCATCGTCTTTCTCGACGAGATCGACAAGGTCTGTAAGCGCGAAGGTACCGGGGCTGATGTCTCACGGGAAGGCGTACAGCGCGATCTTCTTCCGTTGATAGAAGGCAGCACTGTATCGACAAAACATGGCATGATTAAAACGGATCATATCCTCTTTATCGCCTCAGGAGCCTTCCATCTGTCCAAGCCTTCCGATCTGATCCCTGAGCTGCAGGGCCGACTACCCATCAGAGTTGAATTAAACGCGCTGACACCGGACGATTTCCGCCGTATCCTGACCGAGCCTAATGCCTCACTGACCGAGCAATACCAAGCCCTGCTTGCAACCGAGAATGTCACTATTGAGTTCGCTGAAGACGGCATAGAACGTATTGCAGAGCTGGCTTATCAGGTAAACGAGAAAACTGAAAACATCGGTGCCCGCCGCTTGCATACGATGCTGGAGCGCCTGTTAGAAGAGATCTCTTTTACGGCGTCTGACAATGCCGGGATGGCAATTAACGTTGATCGCGCTTATGTCGATCAGTATTTGGCTGAACTGAGCCAGGATGAAGATCTGAGCCACTATATCCTTTAACCCCCAGTGTGACGAAGCCAGCAGGCTTCGTCACCGGAGTTCGTTATGGCTGCAACATTACCGCAAGATATCAAGCTGCATACCAAATCCAGAACCCTGGAACTGATTTACAGTGATCAGGAACAATTTGAACTCAGCGCCGAATACCTGCGCGTCCACTCACCTTCTGCAGAAGTGCGCGGCCACGGTATCGGCAATGGCGTATTGCAAACCGGTAAACAACTGGTCGGTATCAAAGGGCTGGAGCCGGCAGGAAACTACGCCCTGAAAATCATCTTTGATGATGGTCATGATAGTGGACTGTATACCTGGGAATACCTGTATGACCTTTGCCTGGAGCAGGAGAGCTACTGGGACCGCTACCTTAAAGCACTGGCTGACGCTGGCGAAACACGACACGGCAATATGATCGCCAAAGGCTGACACGGCCGCTGACTATAAAGAGCCCTATGGCTTTCAATCAGCCATAATTTATATAGTCAGATCAGTGTATCTTGGAAGAATAAAGACAATTGCCTGCCGCAAAGGTAGAATGCGGCATCGCGAATTATGCAGATTACAGGTTTCCTATGACTGACCAGAAAGATTCTCAGGACCAGACCCACTTCGGCTTCGAACAGGTTAAAGTCGACGAAAAGCAGGACAAGGTAGCCGATGTTTTCCACTCGGTCGCCAGTAAGTACGATGTAATGAACGACCTGATGTCCGGCGGAGTCCACCGGATCTGGAAGCGCATTACCATCGAACAAAGCGGCGTCCGTCGGGGCCATAAAGTACTGGATATTGCTGGCGGCACCGGTGATCTGACGATGCGTTTTTCCCGTCTGGTTGGCCCTGAAGGTAAAGTGGTACTGGCAGATATCAACGACTCCATGCTGAATGTCGGCAGGGACCGGCTGATGGACAAAGGGATCACCGGTAACGTTGAGTTCGTTCAAGCCAATGCCGAAGCACTGCCCTTCCCCGATAACACCTTTGACTGCATCACCATCGCCTTCGGCCTGCGCAATGTGACTCATAAAGACAACGCACTGGCATCGATGGCCCGGGTATTAAAGCCCGGCGGCAAGGTGATGGTACTGGAGTTTTCTAAAACCGAAAATCCACTGCTCACCAAAGCCTACGACATTTACTCTTTCAGTCTGCTGCCTAAAATCGGCAAGTTGATCGCCGGCGATGAAGAAAGCTATCGCTATCTGGCTGAATCAATTCGCATGCACCCGGATCAGGAAACACTCAAAGGCATGATGGAAGACGCCGGACTGGTTCAGTGCAAATTCCAGAATATGACCGGTGGCATCGTCGCCCTGCATACAGGCATCAAACCCTGAGCATCTGATCCTGACAGCCTCGCTTTAAACACTTAGGGCACCAACATGATCAACGCTACATTGCTGACACTGGCTGAAACCAGCCTTAATAAGTTATTAAGGCTCAGCCCTGACACCGTGAATCAACTCAGCCAGTTGAACAGCAAAGTTATCGCCATCCAGCTGACATCACCCGCTGCCACGCTGTCATTACAGCCCAGTGGTGAAGGCATACAGATCGACCAGTTTGAACGTGATGATGCTGATGTCACGCTAAGCGGCAGTGGCCGCGACTTTTTCCGTTTACTGACAGCCGCCGATAGCAGTGACGCCATGTTTGGCAAAAGCATTACCGTCAGTGGCGACAGTGGATTAGCGACCCGCTTTAGTAAGATACTGATTGATGCGGCACTGGACTGGGAAGCGATTCTCGCCCAACTATTAGGCGACCTTCCCGCCTATGAAGTCGCCCGTTATCTGCGCTGGAAAGCTCAGTTATACCTGAATACCGGCAACAGTCTGATGCTCAATCTGGAAGAATACCTTAAAGAAGAGTTACGCATTCTGCCCAGCGCACCTGAGGTCAGCCAGTTTGCATCTGAGGTCGACCGGATACGTCAGGATACCGAGCGACTATCCGCCCGGATAGCCCGGTTGCAAGAGACTTAATCGGCGTAGAACTTACCCGCTGGCTCTCAGAAAGGTTTAACCACCACAAAGACCAGAATAGGTATAAAAATCAGTAACGGCAATTCATTAAAATAACGAAAATAACGCCCGGTATTATCCAACATGCCAGCGCGCAGCCGCTTCAGGTAAGCAAAACACCAGAAGTGATAACCAATCAACAACCCGACAAACAGTAGCTTGGCATGCAACCAGGCACCTGAGATACCATAGCCAAACCAGAGCCATAACCCCAGCCCCAGCGTAAATAGCGCCATAATCGACATAAAACCATATAGCTTACCGGCCATAACTCCCAGCCGGGCCACATCCTGTCCTGCTTCCTGACCCTCAACATAGTGCACAAAAATACGCGGAAGGTAGAAAATACCCGCCATCCAACTGGTCATTGCCAGAATATGAAATACCTTAACCCACAACATTCGCGCTAGTCCTTATCGATTTTCAGATCGCATGTGTTTCAATTTGCAACTGTTCACCCAGTTCAACCAACAGTTTATCTCCCGGATTCACCTCCCCCACACCCGCAGGGGTACCGGTGATCACCACATCGCCTGGCAGTAACGTAAAATAGTGGCTCATATAAGCGATCAACGGATAGACTTTATGCAGCATAAAACCACTATTACCGTTCTGGCGTAACTGTCCATTGACCGTTAAGCGAATCGCCTGGTCCTGCAGATCGCCGACGGCTGCGGGCTCCAGAAAAGCAGATAAAGGGCATGAACCATCGAACGCTTTGGACTTTTCCCAGGGATGCCCCCGATCTTTTAGTTTACTCTGCAGATCACGCAACGTCAGATCCAACGCCAGACCCACACCTACTACGGCATCTTCAATCTCAAATTTATTGGCATTTTTTAACGGCTGACCGATCAGAATTGCCATCTCGGTTTCAAAATGAACACTGCCGTAATCCATAGGTATTTCAAACGGTTCTTCCAGGGGTACCAGTGCCGTCGAGGGCTTCATAAACAGCATCGGCGTCGTTGGGACAGGGTTATTCAGTTCAGCGGCATGATCAGCGTAATTGCGCCCAACGCATACAACCTTCCCAACAGGAAGGGCCGCTTCCGTGCCATCTACAAACCGATGTTTATATTGCATAACCCAAGCCCCTCAGCAATTTGAAAAGTATAAAAAAGAGTTAAAAAGAGTGGGTTCTGATCATACCCCTGGCGATCATTGAGCTCAATGCCAGCGTCAGACTCAAGGTGATCAGAAGCACAATAACTGAACCTGATACGACCCCTTCCCACCCCCTCCACTGCCAGAAAGGGTCAAGATACAAACCACCACTACTGGCCCCAAGATAATAAAACACCAGATAGAGTGATGAAGCACTGGCCCGGGCCTGAGTCGCCTGATGACTAACCCAGCTACTGGCACTGGAGTGGGCAAAGAAGAAACCAAAGCTATTTACAAAAAAGCCCGCCACGATCATCGGCAGTGAGGTACTTAGCGTCAGCAGACTACCCCCTATCAGAATCAATATGCCCGCAACGATACAGCGTAACTGTCCGTGCCGTTGCGCTACCTTACCCGACAGGGCTGAGCCGACCGTACCGGTCAGATAGGTCAGAAACAGCAAGCCCAGCCAGGCAGGGCTCAGGTGATAAGGCGCATCCGCCAGGACAAAAACAATGTAGCTGTATTGATTAATAAAGATAAAGAAATTCAGCCCCCCCACTAAATAAATCAATAGAAGCACCGGATTAGAGAGATGACTTTTTAACTGTAAGAGCATCGTTTTCGGATGCAGGGGCTGTGGGCGAAAATATCGTGAAGGAGGCAATAGCCACCAAAATAGCGCCAGACAAAGAACACTGATCAGACCCATTACCAAAAACAGGTCAGCCCAGCCCAACCAGTCACCGACAATCCCCCCTATCAGACGCCCTGAAATACCACCCAGCGTATTGCCACTGATATACAGCCCCACAGCCACCAGCAAAGCTTTGCGAGAGAACTCATCCCCCATATAAGCAATCGCAATCGCCGGCAGGCCGCCCAGACAAAACCCTTGCAAGCCGCGAAGCAACACAAGCGTAGAAAAGCTTTCGACCTGAGACAGCGACAGGGTACAGAGACAAACCCCAGTCATACTCAGTAGCATTAACCGACGTCGCCCAAGGGCATCGGACAACGGCCCATACAGTAGTAGAGACAACCCCAGCATTAAGGTCGTCACCGTGAAAGAGCCACTCACCTCAAGCGTAGTGAGGGCAAATTCCCGCTGCAACTCAGGTAAAATAGGCTGGGTGACATAAACATTGGAAAAGATCATAAACGAACCAATGCAGAGCGCGACGGTTGCACGCCAGAACGCTGCACTCCCGGATTCAATCATGACGGCTCTCCCCTGCTAAAAGGGTAAACACCTACCCTCTTTTTGATAGCCAGTAGCATAACAACGACAATAAAATCACAGAAATATATAATAGTGATAGATTACATAAATAATTGTGATGGTATATTGCCTCCTTGCCAACCACTGACCCAGGCCCGCTCATGGATATACGCTCACTACGCTGCTTTCAAACCGTCGCCCGGGAATCAAACTTCACCCGCGCGGCAGAGAAGCTCCATCTGGCACAACCGGCGGTCAGCATGTCGATCAAACGACTGGAAGACCAGTTGGGACTAAAACTGTTTCACCGTACTGAGCGACGCATCAGCCTGACCGATGAGGGCGGGCGGCTCTTGTTACACGCCGACAAGATTATTCAGGCCGTTACCGATGCGGAACTGGAGATGCAGGAGCTCACCGGTCTCACGCAGGGACAAGTACGGGTTGGTATTCCCAGCATGCTCGGGTCCTATCACTTACCCGAGCTGCTAATGGGCTTTCGTCACAGTTATCCCAACTTGCAGCTCTCTGTGGTTGAAGGCGGTACCACCCATATCCGTCAGCTCATTGAACAGGGCGAACTGGATATCGGCATTGTCGTCGATGATGGCGAGTCAGCTCAGCTGGAGAAACTATCTCTGATAGAGGAGGAGATGCTGGTCTGCGTTAATGCCGACCACCCTCTGGCCAGCCAGCGGAGCATCAGTTATTCAGCGTTTCTCGCTGAAGAACTGGTACTCTTTAAAGAGGGGTTCTTTCATCGTCAGGTGACTGAAACGCTGGCAAAGCAACATCAGCTCACGCCAAACATCACCTTCGAGACCAATCTCATCCCACTGATTCAATCCGTCATCCGACAGGGCTTTGGTATATCTGCATTGCTCAGGCCCGCCATAGAGGATGCCGGCGACCTTATCGGCATCCCTTTTACCGAGCCGCTGACCTTTACTCTGTGTATTGCCTGGCGAAAGCAGCGCTACCTCTCCCGGGCAAACCAGTCTTTTGTTGATTACCTGCTTGAACATGCACCATCTACCGCAAACAAGTGACAACATCTGTAAAGATATCTACTATAGCGCTCCCATTTATAGGAGTAACATAATGCTGACCGTAAACGAGTATTTTGATGGCGCTGTAAAATCTATCGGTTTTGATAATGCAGATGGCAAAGTGTCGTCGGGTGTTATGGCCGTCGGTGAATATGAATTTGGCACTTCAGAAGACGAACTGATGAAAGTGATTAGCGGTGAGCTGGTCGTAAAGCTGCCCGGCAGTGAAGAGTGGCAGGCTTTTCCTGGCGGAACTGAATTCAATGTAGCCGCCAACCAAAGCTTTCTGGTAAAAGTTACGCAGCCAACTGCGTACCTGTGCTTCTACGGCTAATACGCCCATAGAAATGCATAATATATGAATTCGAATCACTGATTTTTTTATTAATTGATTCGGATTCATATTAAATTGAATAAAAATCCATCAGATACCCCCTTTTGGGCCCCCCCTTTTCCTACCGCACTGTGGTAACATAGCGCCCTTTCTTTTACGGCTAATCCAGTGATGTCTGCCACACACAGAAACATCACTACATTAAAATGAGATTCATACCATGAGCCAAAATACCTCTCTGGAAAAAAGCAAGATCAAGATTCTGCTGCTGGAGGGCGTGCACCAGTCAGCACTAGATACCCTGAATGCGCACGGCTACACCAATATTGAATACCTGACGGGCTCTCTGCCGGAAGCAGAATTGCTTGAGCGAGTGAAAGATGCTCACTTTATCGGCATCCGTTCCCGCACCCAGTTGACCGAAGAAGTTTTTGCTGCAGCTGAGAAACTGGTCGCTGTGGGTTGCTTCTGCATCGGCACCAACCAGGTTAACCTGACCGCCGCTACCATGCGGGGCGTGGCTGTATTTAACGCGCCGTTCTCCAATACCCGTTCAGTTGCTGAACTGGTGATTGCCGAGGCGATCCTGTTGTTACGGGGCGTGGCTGAAAAAAATGCTAAAGCACACCGCGGTGAGTGGCAGAAAACTGCTAAAAATTCATACGAGATCCGTGGTAAGAAATTGGGTATCGTGGGTTACGGAAGCATCGGCTCACAACTGAGCGTTATCTCTGAATCCCTGGGTATGGATGTTTATTTCTACGATGTAGTCACCAAATTGCCACTGGGCAACGCTACTCAGCTAGGTTCGATGAAAGAGCTGCTTAACACCTGCGACATCGTCTCTCTGCACGTACCTGAAACACCCGCAACAAAAGATATGATGGGGGCCGCTCAGTTCGCTGAGATGAAGCAAGGTTCTATCTTTATCAATGCTGCCCGTGGCACTGTGGTAGTGATCGATGCGCTTTGTGAAGCACTCTCTGAACAGCGCCTGTTGGGAGCTGCGATTGATGTATTCCCGGTTGAGCCGCGTACCAACGATGATGAGTTCATCTCACCTCTACGGGAGTTCGATAATGTTATCCTGACGCCACATGTGGGCGGCTCTACTCTGGAAGCACAGGAAAACATCGGTTACGAAGTCGCTGAAAAACTGATCAAGTACAGTGACAATGGCTCTTCCATTACCTCGGTTAACTTCCCTGAAGTGTCTCTGCCAGAGCATCCGGACGTTCACCGTCTGCTGCACGTTCATGAAAACATCCCTGGTGTCTTGAGTGCGATCAACAACGTATTCTCTGAAAACAACATCAACATCAGTGGTCAGTACCTGCAAACCAATGAAAAAGTTGGCTACGTGGTCATCGATGTCGACGCAGATACCTCTAAAGTTGCGTTGGGCAAACTGAAGCAAGTTAAAGGCACAATTCGCTGTCGTCGCTTGTTCTGATTATGGCTTACTAAGCCCGACTTAAAAGATAAAAAGGCAGCCCAGGCTGCCTTTTTTATTGTCTGGCACTTTATTACCCAGCTGGCCGGCTCAGCGCCTGCTCAATCAGATTAAACACCTGCAAGCGAATAGTCGTTTCCTCATTAACCAGATGATGGTGCGCTTTCTGCAGCAACTTAATCTCCAGCCCGGGATACAAGCGGCCGATAACGCCTAAGTTATGACGCCATTCGACCGTTTCATCCTCCACACCCTGAATACACAAAGGCGTGGTTGGCAAATGACCCAACTGCCGCTCTACATTTTCAATCCAGCGTAACATCGCTCCGATCCAGCGTACCGGTACCCGGTGATGTTGCAGCGGATCCTGATAGCGAACAAAATCCAGAAAGTCTTTATCCGCAGAGCTCGGCCCATAAGAGCGGGGTACCGAGCGGATTAAAAACCGTAGCCAACGATACTTATGAGCAATACCCTGCCAGCCACAAGGGCGGATCAACGGGGCGAGAAAAACCTGCTCCTGCACCGGCCAGTTTTGATGGCCAAACTTCAGCTGTTGCTCTATCAATATCGCCGCCCCGGTACTCTGACCCAGCAACGCCCAGGGTGCTTTTAAACGATCCTGTCGACTATTCAGCAGCTCCGTCAACTGGCTGGCATAGGTTTCAAAACTATCAATAGAGAGCGGCACCCCCTGTGACAGTCCATGCCCAGGCAGATCATAGATCAGAACATCCCAACTGTTTTCCAACAGATAAGAGATCAGATGGCGATACAGACCACTGTGATCAAAATAACCGTGTAGCACCACCACCGTACCCCGACTTTCATAACGGCTACAGTAATGTTGTACAAACAAAGTATTACCTAAAACAGTCTGCTGTGTCGCATAAAGCTTATGCCCCGCATGGAGAATCTGATTCAGCTGATAACACTCAAGATACTCTTCCAGCATCTCGCTACTGCAGACGCCCTCCTCTCGGTTATAGACAGGCAGCCTGTTGCGTAACAATGGAACATTTAACATCTGCATATCCATTCTCCCTACTCTGCCACACCCACCCACGACACCATCAAGAAGCGCTGTTTACTCTATAATTTAGATCAGATTCACAACATATGCCTTGTGCAATCGCGTTAGGCGTATATAGTAATCCTGACTATCTGAAGGCAGAATTTATGCGACTGTTACTCATTTTCTTCATGCTGTTTAGCCTTAAAGGGTTTGCCGAGACTCCGGATTTTACGGCTGAAATAAACCAGCTGGAAGCCCAGCTGCAGCAGCTAGAAAGTGACCCGGACAGTCCGTTTTCTGAGGCCTACCAGCAAAGCCTGCAACATATTCAGGAGATCCTGAGTCTGCGCCAACAGGCACAGGATCTGCGCCTTGAAATTGAAACGCTGCCGCAACAACTGGAACAGGCAAAAAATAACGCCCGCCAGTCCGACTCAGAACTTCCCACTACAGATATCCCCGAAACTGAACTCCAGGCCCTGCTGGTAAAAACAAAAGCCAGACTGATCGATCTGGAACAAAGCCAGGATGAGCTGAACCGCACCCTGCGTGACAGCGACAAACATCTGCTGAGTAAACGGGAAAAGCAATCTGCCTTACAGCAACAGCTTAACAGTTCAAGCTCTTCCGCGCCCATAACAGCAAAAGTAACTGAATTACAAAAGGTTAGAAACGAGGCGTTCAAATACAAGCAACTGGCACTGGAAGCAGCACTGGAAGTCACCGAACTGGAGATACTGGCACTGCCCGGCCAGACAGAACTGGCCTTACTGAATCAGAAAAAGCTTGAAGATAGCATTCAAAGCTACACCATCTGGATAAACGAAGCGGAACTCCGACTGCAACAGGTCAACCGGGCCGCCGCAGAAAAAACCCTGAGCCAGCTTGAGTCATCCGCAACCGACAGCAATCCGATCCTGCAACAGGCACTCAGCCGCAACAATGTAACCGCCGGATTGATTCGTCAGGGACTTGCTGAAACTGAGCAAACAGCCCTACGCCGTAAGCAGCTGGAACAACAGCTACAAGTGATCCGCCAAACATATGAAGCGATCCAGTTACAGCTGGAACTGGGGCTTGGCTATACTGGTTCTGAAGTACGTAAACATATACAGCAGCTACCCAAAACACTGAAATCCACCCTGACACAAGACCGACTTAAAGCCTTGCGGTTGAGTCAGCTAACCCTAAGCCAGCCACACCAGCCAACCAAGACTGAAGGTTTGTCGGCACAGCAGTTAGCAAAGCTCGATCAACTGGAAGCCAGCCAGACCGAATTAATACAGGAACAGCGGACGCTGCAACAAAAACAGATCAGTGAACTGTCTCAGTTGCTCCTGATCCAGGAACAGTTTAATGCGCAGGTCAGCGACAGTAAGGCACTGTTTAACAAACACCTTCTCTGGCTCCCCAGCGCTGAGCCCGTATCGGCACAGTGGCCCGTGCAAATTCTCAATGGCAGTATTACGATAAGCAACGAACTACCCGCCTTGCTGAAACCTTATGCTGACCAACTGGGCAGTAACTTACCACTACCGATATCACTCTTTCTGGTCTCCCTGGCTGTTGCTGTATTCTGTCGCCGCTACCTGAACAGACGACAACCGCTCTGGTGCAAACAACTGGGTAATGTCAGCGAAGATCACATCAGTCATACCGTTCGCCCCCTGCTATACGGCCCGTTAATCGCTCTACCCGCCCCCCTGTTTCTGTATGTCCTCGGGAGGCAGTTGAACGGCGATGACGTACCGCTGCAGAACCTCTTTTATATGCTTGCCCTGATTAGCTGGCTTTATCTCACCCTCATGCAGTGGTTGCAGCAGCCAAACGGGTTACTGCAGGGACAGTTTAGCCTGCCACAAAGCACAACCAGCACGCTGAAAAAACGACTGCGCGGATTATTCTGGTTCAACACTCCCCTGATTGGCATTCTCTTCCTGCTCGATTTCAGCGGCAGCGATCTCGTTACTGCGGGTCCTGCACGACTTACCCTGCTGCTGATCACTGTCGGTTTTACGCTGTTCTGGATCAGTTTGAGACATACCGCCTCCCAACGCCAGGATAGCACTGACACATCCGGTTTCTGGAACAACATCAGCGTTTGGATTGGCATCATCATCGCCTTCAACATCGCTATGGCGGGGCTGATTCTCTGGGGCTATACCTTGTCAGCAAGCATCCTCATAGGGTTGATGTTTCTGTTAGTCTGCATCGGTATTCTCGCCTACCTGATTTTTCACTTGGGCCGCCGTTGGCTGTTGATCGAAGAACGTAAATTGCATTTTGCGCAGGCGCTGGCCCGCAGAGCCGAAATACTCTCCGCCCGGGAAGAGCAAAAAGACCCGCCCCCGCCCCTGCAAGAGAACTTTATCGATCTGCAAACCATCTCGGCACAGGGCACCATGTTATTGAAGACAGTCACCACACTGATCTTTCTGACTCTGGCATGGTTCACCCTCGGCTGGACCCTCCCGGCACTGGAGGTACTGGATACCGTCACCCTCTGGACCACCGAAAGTGCTGAAGAGGGTGTACTGAGTCTGATTACCCTGAAACAGATCCTGTTCGCCCTGGCAGCACTGACCATCACCTTCATTGCTGCACGCAATCTACCCAGTCTGGTAGAGCTGCTGATCCTCAATTATCTGCCGCTGGCGCACGGTACCAGTTTTGCCATCTCCACCCTGCTGAAATACTCTCTCATCATTGTTGGCCTGATCAGCTTTCTTAATTTCCTCGGCCTCGAATGGGGAAAGCTGCAATGGCTGATCGCAGCGATGGGCGTTGGCTTAGGGTTTGGCCTGCAAGAGATCGTTGCTAACTTTGTCTCGGGACTGATCATCCTGTTCGAGAAGCCTGTCCGCATCGGCGATACCGTCACCATTGGAGGCGTCACCGGCAGCGTCACCCGTATTCAGATCAGGGCAACCACTATCACCGACTGGGACCGCAAAGAAGTAATCATCCCCAATAAAACCTTTATCACGGATCAGTTGATCAACTGGTCACTGACAGACGCTATTACCCGGGTGGTTATCCCTGTCGGGGTTGCCTACGGTTCGGATACAGGCCAGGTTACTCAACTGTTAATACAAGCCGCCAAAGAGAACCAAAACGTACTGTCAGAGCCCGAGCCGATGGCCTACTTCCTCGCCTTTGGTAATAGCACGCTGGATTTTGAACTGCGCACCCATATAAGTTCGATGGATATGCGTACCCGGACGATCCATCAACTGCACCTGGCCATTGATCAGCTATTCCGTGAGCACGATATTGAGATCGCTTTCCCACAGATGGATCTGCACCTGAAAAGCAACGATTCTGACAAAAACCCCGGCATCGATGACAAAAGTTAAGTAAAATCATCAACATAAAACAGGACATAAAAGGAAAACTGTCATGAGCGAAAGCCAGAGCCGTCGATCATTATACCAGTGCGAAATACCGGTTCGCTGGGGCGATATGGATGCTTATGGGCATGTCAATAACGCGCTCTATATGCGTTATCTGGAAGAGGCCCGGGTACAGTTTCTGGCAAACATTGGTGCGACGATGGATGGCAACGGCACCGACCCGGTGGTTATCAACGTGGGCTGCACCTTTCTGCGCCCGATAAACTATCCGGCGACCGTTATCGTCAACTGTCTAGTCGGTGAGATTGGCCGCAGTAGTTTTATGGTCTGGTACGAACTCAGCACCACCGACAAGCCTGAGGAGATCTGCACAGAAGGCTATTCAAAAGTGGTCTGGATGGATCATAATACCGGTCGTTCCGTACCCCTGCCTGACACTATTCGTAAGACTATTTCTAACACGTAAAAAGGAGATTAACGCGCATGAATGAAGTTGCTGAGCAACAAAAAGACCAGGGCAGCAATGCTAAGATCATCTACATCCTCTATCTGGTCAGTCTGGTGTTGGGTATCACCGGCCTGATCGGCCTGGTTATGGCGTATATCAATAAAGGCGACGCACCCGAGTGGTTAAAGACCCATTACCAGTGGCAGATCAGAACCTTCTGGATGGGCGTGCTGTATACAGTGATCGGCCTACTCACAACAGGTATTCTGATCGGCTTCCTGATTCTGCTGTTCAACCTGATATGGTTTATCGTCCGCTGTGTCAAAGGCCTTAGCGCACTGGATAAACAACAGCCTCTGCCTCAGCCAACCAGTTGGCTATTCTGATTATCTGACTCACCAGTCGACGAGAAAAAGCTGCCCTGTGCAGCTTTTTTTATGACAAAAGGCGACCGGTCCAGGCCTCCTTAATCGCTTTCCCACAATGTGAAATGAATACCCCCCTTATTAGGTAGTCAGCCTCATACTTTAGGCTTGATCAGGGGCGACAGGCCTGCCTATTTGCGATATTGTTGCAACGCACAAGCCGTCACACACCAGCCGCGCTGATAGGAGCCTCTGGATTTCGGCATACAAAAAACGATCTGATCCGGTTGCCTCCCTCCGGATTCGGGACTACTACAACGGGGCAGTAAATTATGAGTCAACGTATTCAAGCTGGCGGCCTTCAGGTTGCTGAGGTGCTTTATAACTTTGTAAACCAGCAGGTTATTCCAGGCACTGGCGTTTCTGAAGAGCAGTTTTGGTCAGGTCTGGACGCAATCGTGCACGATCTGGCGCCAAAAAACCGCGCACTACTGGCTAAGCGGGATGCCATTCAAGAGCAGATTGATAGCTGGCACCGGGAAAACCGGGCGAGCGGTTTTGATTTCGCCGCCTACAAAGCTTTCCTGCAGGAGATTAACTATCTGTTGCCTGAAGGTGAAGACTTCTCCGCAACCACCAGCAACGTTGATCCGGAAATGGCCACGATGGCGGGGCCACAGTTAGTAGTGCCCGTCATGAACGCGCGCTTCGCACTGAACGCTGCGAACGCCCGCTGGGGCAGCTTGTATGATGCGCTCTACGGAACCGATGCGATCTCCGAAGCCGACGGTGCTGAGATTACCGCGGCATATAACCCGGTACGTGGTGCAAAAGTTATCGAATTTGCCCGTAACACCCTGAATGAAGCAGCCCCTCTGGCTGTTGGCTGCCACAAAGACTCGGTGCGTTATAGCATCGTAGACGGTAAGCTGGTGATCACCCTGACTAACGGCACAGAAACCGGCCTGCAGGATGAGTCACAGCTGATCGGTTACAACGGTGATGCCACTGCACCCAGCTCTATCCTGCTGAAGCACAACGGCCTGCACCTGGACGTTAAAGTAGATCGTAGCAGCCAGATCGGCTCTACCGATGCGGCGGGTATCAGTGATATCGTTGTAGAAGCGGCACTAACAGCCATTATGGACTGTGAAGACTCCGTCGCGGCAGTTGACGCTGAAGATAAAGTTGTGGCCTACAAAAACTGGCTGGGACTGATGAAGGGCGACCTGACCGAAGAGGTCTCTAAAGGTGGAAAAACCTTCACCCGCAGCATGAACCCTGACCGTCAATACACCGGTGTTGATGGCACTGAAATCAGCCTGAAGGGCCGCAGCCTGATGTTTGTTCGTAACGTTGGCCACCTGATGACCAATAACGCCATTATTGACAAAGAGGGCAACGAAATTCCTGAAGGGATCATGGACGGTATGCTCACCAGCCTGATCTCCATCCACGATGTAAAAGGAACCGGTCAGTTTAGCAACACCACCACCGGCTCTATGTATATCGTTAAACCGAAGATGCACGGTCCGGAAGAAGTCGCCTTCGCCAACGAGCTATTTGGTCGCATTGAAGACGCACTGGGTCTGGATACCTTCACCCTGAAAATGGGCATCATGGACGAGGAACGCCGCACCACGGTTAACCTGAAAGAGTGTATCCGCGCTGCCAAAGACCGTGTTGTGTTTATCAACACCGGCTTCCTGGATCGTACCGGTGACGAGATTCATACCTCAATGGAAGCAGGCCCGATGATCCGCAAAGGCGAAATGAAAGCCTCTGCATGGATAGGTGCATACGAAGACTGGAACGTCGATAACGGATTAGCTTGCGGCCTGCAGGGCCGTGCGCAGATTGGCAAAGGCATGTGGGCGATTCCGGATCAGATGGCCAATATGCTGACAGCCAAGATTGGACACCCACTGTCCGGCGCCAACACCGCCTGGGTTCCATCGCCAACTGCCGCAGCACTGCACGCACTGCATTACCACAAGGTTGATGTATTTGCCCGTCAGGAAGAGCTGAAGAGCCGTGGACGCGCCAGCCTCGATGATATTCTGACCGTACCGGTAGCGACTGATCCTAACTGGTCTGCCGATGAGATTCAGAACGAGCTGGATAACAATGCTCAGGGCCTTCTGGGTTATGTTGTCCGCTGGGTTGATGACGGCATTGGTTGTTCTAAAGTGCCAGATATCAACGATGTGGGCCTGATGGAAGACCGCGCCACACTGCGGATCTCCAGCCAGCACATCACTAACTGGCTGCATCACGGCATCTGCTCAGAAGCACAGGTGATGGAAACGCTGCAGCGGATGGCTGCAGTAGTCGATCGTCAGAACGCGGCCGATCCGGGATACCGCCCAATGGCGACCAACTTCGATGACAGCGTAGCGTTCCAGGCTGCTGTAGAGCTGGTTATTCAGGGTCGCATTCAGCCAAACGGTTACACCGAGCCGGTCTTGCACCGCCGCCGTCTTGAAGCTAAGGCAAAACAGGCTAATTAAGGCCAACAGCCAGCCTTAACACAGGCTCTGGTAATAGATAAAAACCGCGCACTGCGCGGTTTTTTTTGGCCTACCTTACCGTAACGATTACACTGTCCCTATGACGTATCCGATAGAACAAACAGCCGTGCAATCAGAAGCACAGCCCCTGACCGACTTCATTCACCAGCACCCCCGGTTGTTTATTCTCACCGGCGCCGGTTGCAGTACCCAGTCCGGGATTCCGGATTACCGGGATAAAAACGGCGAATGGAAACGCCAGCCACCGGTCCAGCACCGGGACTTTATGACCCGCCATGCGACCCGCCAGCGATTCTGGGCCAGAAGCCTGATCGGCTGGCCACTAATGGCGAATGCCCGGCCCAATGCGGTGCATCGCAGTCTGCAAGT
>JAIBCZ010000070.1 GCA_024679645.1 Amphritea sp. | reverse complement strand
TCCTCTATGGTGGCTTTTCAGATTGCGACTGTACAACGGGTGGTCTTTGCCGCACCTGGTTATTTGTCCCGCTTTGGCACCCCTTATGAGCCTGAAGACCTGTTACAGCATAATTGTATGAGCTACCTTATCGGTAGTCGTACTTATAATAAGTGGTTGTTCCAGTCAGGAGGAGGGCGACAGGAGATACAGGTTTCGGGGGATAGAGAGAGTAATGATGCAGATATTGTGCGGCGCTGGGTTGTGGCCGGGAAAGGCATTGGTTATAAATCGATTTTAGATATCAGTGATGACCTGAAAGCAGGCAGGGTTGTAAGGTTGTTAACTGATTATGAGGCCTACCCCGTTGGCATCTGGTTAATCTGTCATAGTCGAAAACAGGTAACCCCTGCGGTATTGATGTTGCGGGATCTGCTGCGTGCTAAATGCGCAGAGGTGTTAGATACCCTTAAATAGGATGTTTGGTGCGCCCCCAGTCTTTCTCTGCTTGCTGTTTAAAGGCTTTGATAAGCAGCATGGACCTGAAGACTGTTAATGACACTATAATGTAACTCAGAGGAGTTGTTTAATGGATAGTCAGCACGAAAAACTAAACTATGTTGAATTTGGTTCAACAAATCTACAAGGCTCTAAGTCTTTTTTTGCAGCGGTATTTGACTGGGCTTTTACCGACTACGGCCCGGACTACATCGCTTTTGATCATCAGGGATTAGAGGGTGGCTTCTTTGCTTCAGATTGTGTGGCGAGCCAGGCGCTTGGTAGTGCGCTGCTCGTGTTTTATAGCCATGATCTTGAATCAACCTTGTTAAAAGTCGAAATTAATGGCGGCAAGATCTGCAAAGATGTATTTAATTTTCCCGGTGGCCGACGGTTCCACTTCACAGAACCTGGCGGCAATGAGTTTGCAGTGTGGTCAGATGCATAAATAGCCTGACATTGTGTCACGTTACTTTGACTTGTTCTGGCCTAATATTTCCGACGGATACTGTTGAGCTATTAACTGTAAGCTGTCTTCGGCAAAGCCGGTACCGGCTTCTTTATAGAAGTTAAATACCTTATGAATGCCAGTATCAAGCAGCTTTTTCCGATCATCTTCGTAGCGGGCAATGGCGGCAATACGACCTTCATAGCCTGCATTTATCAGTTGCAGTGTGATATTCCGGCTGTCCTGAATCGAGGGCAGGGCTAACAGGATCAGCTTGATACCAGAGGTATCGAAACTTTCCCAGAAATCGGCATCTTCGCCGTCGCCAAAACAGACGTTCATACCTTTTTCCTGTAGATCAGAGGTACGAAAACGGTCGGAGTCCAGACCAGCAACACGATAATCCAGCATGTTCTGTAGCGATTTATAAGCACCTTTACCCACCCGTCCCATGCCTATTACCAATACTTCTGCGTCCGGTAGTTGCTGAACGATATCGGTTTTCAGGCGTTCACTGCTTTCATAGCGTTTCAGGCGCTCTTTGTGCAGCATATAAAAACGGTGAGCCGCCGGATATAAAACGCTGGTCAGAATAAATGAGAGCGAGACCGCTAACGCAAGAATCACCAGCCATTCACGGCTGAGCCAGCCTGAATCGACACTCAGCGCGGCAACAATCAGACCAAATTCACTGAAGTTACTTAGCGCTAGTGATGCAAGGTAGGCGGTACGGCTGCGCAGCTTAAGGCGTGTAAACAGGGCAAAAAACAGGATGAATTTAATGCCGATCAGTAATGTAATAAGACTGGCTGTCGCTAACATTGACCAGGTAGGTAGTGCGGTAAAGCCGATCGAGAGGAAAAAGCCGATCAGGAACAGGTCTTTAAAGCTGAGAAGCGACTTGGTGAGCTCGGTAGCTTTAGCATGCTGACTCAGCAGAATGCCGAACACCAGTGCGCCCAGGTCTCCTTTAACGCCGACTAGATGGAAAAGTTCATAGCCGCCTAGAGCAAAGAAGAATCCGGTTAGTGGCAACATCTCACCGTGACCAGCTTTATCCAGAAGTTTGTAGAGCAGGGGGCGAGTAAAGATAAGGCCGAATAGCAGCAGCGCCCAAAGCGAGGGCAGTTTTCCGGTAGCCACGACCAGGAACAGCACAGCGACAATATCCTGCATAACCAGAACACCGATGGCCACCTGGCCATGCCGGGTTTGCATCTCGCCGTTTTCTTCCAGAAGCTTTACGATACATACGGTGCTACTGAAGCTCAGCGCAAAGCCTATCAACGCGGCGGTCGTTAGATCAATTTCAGTGTAATAGGGTACAGCGACGGCGGCCATTAGTAAGGTAAAAGAACCAAACAGCACAATCCAGACAGTCATATGGGTGAGTGTACTGGCCCAAACCTCGCGTCGAAGCAGATCGTCAATATGCAGCTTAAGCCCGATGGTGAAAAGCATCAGGGTGATGCCAAGGTCGGCCAGGGAATCAAGACTAGCGCTAGGTTCAATACCGAGGAAATGTAGTAGGAAGCCTGCTAATAAAAAGCCGATAAGCGGTGGCATTCCTATCATTTTTACCGATAGGCCGCAGAGGTAGGCAAACAGAATCCAGATAAAGTCCATAATAAATAAGTAGCTGTTATTTCAAAGGGTTATTTGTAAATGTGGACGCTATGCTAACACTGAATGGCAATCAGTAGCCAGAACGCGCTGCGTGCTTGCTCGTGGGGAGACGCAACTGCGTGCTTGCTAGAAAAACCGTGGAATTAGTGTCTGGGGGGCGGTTAGGGCATTTACCTTGCATGTAGCACTTGCCGTTAAGTCTGGCTATAGAAACTGTCTACAAATTGAGGCGGCTCAGTTCGAAGAGAAAACTTTGATCTCCTTGCTATAACAGCTCTTCATTACAAACGACCTTTATGGACAAGCCGTCCTTGTACTCAAAGTATTGATACAGTCTTTTCCGTTGATTTAGTTTAATTTTTTAAGGCGCGTCACGAAGTAGAAAGAGAAAAAGATTGAATCCTCAAAAAGAGCTTTTGATTGTCGTTTTGAAGAGAGTGATTAGTTGAAATTAAACTCAATTAATTGCTCACCCTGTTCTGATGCTTCCAGATACCATCCGGTGTTATCCCAGTCACCCAGAACGATACGGCGTTTGTTGTTTTCAAGTTGATGAACAGCGGGGCGATGGGTGTGTCCATGAATCAGCAGGTCAGTTGTTGCTGCCGTCATTGCATCAGCTACCGCCTGTGGATTGACATCCATGATCGTCATGGCTTTGTCGGCTGTGTGGGTTTCACTGGCCATGCGAAGTTGCTTTGCCATCTCCAGACGTTCAGGGACGGATTTGGCTAATACTGCGGCCTGCCATTGCGGGTTTCTCAGTTGGTGGCGCAATGCCTGATATTCAACGTCGTCGGTGCAGAGTTGGTCACCATGCATCAACAGTGCCGGACCTGAAGCCAGCGGGATAATTTCGCTATCGCCTAACAACCTGGCACCGGTGAGTTCTGCGAATCGGTTTCCGATCAGGAAATCTCGGTTGCCATGCTGAAAGAAAACTTCACAACCCGAGTGAGATAGCTTGTGCAGCGCTTCAATGACCGGCTGTAGATCGTCAGGGATATAGTCATCACCAATCCAGGCTTCGAACAGGTCGCCGAGAATATACAACTGATCACAGTTTTGAGCGGTCGTTGAAAGGAAATGCAGTAACGCCCGGGTTAAGTCCGGGCGCCCGCTATAGAGGTGTAGATCTGATATGAACAGTTTACGCATTATTCAGCGGTATCTGCTTCCACGATCTCTGCAGAGGTGATGATGACATCTTCTGCGGGTACGTCCTGGTGTCCACCACGGAACGTGGTTGATACCGCTTTTATCTGTTCAACGATATCCATACCGTCGGTTACTTTCGCAAAAACCGCATAGCCCCAACCTTCGGTGGTTTTAGCGGTATGATCAAGGAAAGTGTTGTCGCTTACGTTGATAAAGAATTGAGCTGAAGCGCTATGAGGGTCCATTGTACGGGCCATTGCCAGCGTACCGCGCTTATTACTCAGGCCATTATCGGCTTCGTTTTCAATGCATGCGCCGGTTTTCTTGCTGACCATGCCTGGCTCAAAGCCACCGCCCTGAATCATAAAACCGTCGATTACACGGTGAAAGATAACACCGTCATAGAAACCATCTTTAACGTAATTTTCGAAATTAGCTGCGCTCCCCGGTGCTTTTTCAAAATCCAGTTCGATTGTGATATCGCCGAAGTTAGTGTGCAGTACGATCATACTTACGTTTCCTCTGCTGAAGCTTTTTGTGTGTAGGGGGAGATTATACTAAAGAATCAGGGGCGGCGTAACAAGTCTAAGTTCTTCTGTACTGATTCTTTCGTTCTAATTCTTCAGGCATCGTCTGTTCGGTTAGCAATATAGTGACGTTTTGGCCGCTGGTGATGTGGCGGTCGCGAACGATTTTAGCCTTGTTTTTATTCTGTTATCTGTACCATTAATTTCAGCTTACTTATGGTTGTCTTCGGAGCATCTGTCTATAATATTCGCCTACTCGATTTAAGCCGGAATTTAAGACGCCTCTATGAGCAATAACGACGCCAGTAATACTGCTAAGCAGCCTACCAATTTCATTCATCAGGTTATCGAACAGGACTTGCAGCAGGGACTGGGAAAAGTAGTGACACGTTTTCCACCTGAACCTAATGGTTACCTGCACATTGGTCATGCCAAATCTATCTGTGTGAACTTCGGTACAGCAGATAAGTACAGTGGTGAATGCAACCTGCGTTTCGATGATACAAACCCGTCGAAAGAGGAGCAGGAGTTCGTTGATGCTATTAAAGATGATGTGCAATGGCTTGGGTTTAACTGGGCTGGAGAGGTGCGTTACGCGTCTGATTATTTTGATACCTTCTATGCCTGGGCGCAGCACCTGATTCGTGAAGGCAACGCCTATGTGTGTGATTTGAGCCCTGAAGAAGCCAGTGAGTACCGTGGCTGGGCGACCACCCCGGGTAAAGACAGCCCGTTCCGCAACCGAACTGCTGAAGAAAACCTTGATCTGCTGGAGCGGATGAAAGTTGGCGAGTTTGACGAAGGCAGCCGGGTACTACGTGCCAAAATTGATATGGCATCGCCGAATATGAATCTGCGTGATCCTATTCTCTACCGTATTCGTAAAGCCGTTCATCATCAGACTGGCAGTAAATGGAACATCTATCCGAGCTACGACTTTGCCCATGGCCAGGAAGATGCGATTGAGGGAGTAACGCACTCGATCTGTACGCTGGAATTTGCCGACCATCAGCCACTGTATGAATGGTTCCTGACTAATCTGCCGGTACCCAGTACACCACGCCAGTATGAATTTGGTCGCTTGAATATCAACTACACGGTTACCAGTAAGCGTAAACTGAAGCAGTTGGTCGATGAAAATCATGTGAGCGGTTGGGATGACCCGCGTCTGCCGACTATTCAGGGGATGCGTCGCCGTGGCTACACTGCTGATGCCGTGCGTAATTTCTGTGACAGCCTGGCAGTATCTAAGACTGACGGTGTGGTTGATATGGCGCAGTTCGAGTTCTTTATCCGTGAAGACCTGAACGATAATGCCGCCCGCGCTATGTGCGTGCTTAATCCACTGAAACTGGTTATTACCAACTTCCCCGAAGGCCAGGTTGAGACACTGAGCGCGCCGGTGCACCCTCAGAAAGAGATGGGGACCCGTGAGCTGCCATTTACCCGTGAGCTTTATATTGATCGTAACGATTATAATGAAGACTCAACACTGTCCCGGAAGAAATTTAAGAAGCTGGTACCTGGCGACTTTATGCGCCTGCGCGGTGCGTATGTGATCAAAGCAACCGATTTGGTTAAAGACGCGACCGGCGAAATCACCGAGGTTCATGCTGAACTGATTCCGGGTACCGTTGGTGAAAATCCACCGGAAGGCATGAAGCCCCGGGGTGTCATGCACTGGGTTTCTGCTACTGAAGGTAAGCAGGCTGTTGTGCGGGTGTATGACCGCCTGTTTAACGTTGAGTCACCTGACAAAGGTGAAGGTAGCTTCCTTGATAACATCAACCCTGAGTCTTTCTCTCAAATTGAAAACTGCTGGATCGAACCGGGTCTGGTAGACGCAGCACCGGAAACCGGTTTTCAGTTTGAACGAGAAGGGTACTTTGTCGCTGATCGTTATGATCATTCTGCAGAAACGCCGGTGTTCAATAAGACCATTGGGTTGCGGGATACCTGGAAAAAGTAAGCTGATTTCAGCTAGTGCGTGAAAAAAAACGGTCACCTTTGGTGACCGTTTTTTTGTTTTGCTCAGGCAGTGATTAATATCGATTGGTGGCTTTGCCTAAATATAGGCAGAGATCTTTTGCAGATCGTGCCGGGTATGCAGGGTGATCCCTAAAGATTCTAAACCGGTGTCTTTCAGTATCTCTGCAGATAAAGGCAAAAAGGCATCCTCTTCATAGTGAGCATGGGCCAGATAGTTCTCTGCCATGCTGACAGATGCGTCTTTGTCCAGTTTGGAAAACTTTCCTTTCGCCAGTTTCTTCACATCGGCTTCAATACCTTTCCACTGTTTTTCTAGATTGCGGTGTTCCTTCGTAAGCCGTTCAACCATTGACTTAGCCTGGTTTAATTCATCTCCCGGCTTAGCGCAATCCAGAACCACATTAAAAAGCTCCTGTTCTTCTTCCTGGTGATGATTGAGGACAACTTCTTTGTAAAACTTTACCAGTCTTTTTGCGCTCGTCTGAATTTCAGGCGACACAGGGTCAGATATATCGGAAGTGCCAAGTGCTTTCAGGGCTTCAAAATTCTGAATAATGCCTACGTGACACTGGGAAAAATCATTAACGGGGCTTTCTGTTTCGGTACTCATATATTCACCTGTAGGCTGCGTGCTCAACGGCTAATACTTAGCAAATGTTCACGGAATGATAAAACTATAGTAGTACGCTTGTTTCAAGACTTTACTGATATTGGTCAATAATCCACCGCTATATTTTAAACCGGTAATTAAACACTAAAAGAAGCCCCGCAACGGGGCTTCATAAATGAAAAACATATTCAATATAATCAACTAGTTAGGAATTGGGGCCTCCTCCCAGTCCATCTCTGCCATTTGTTGGTAGCGTTTAAAGCGTTCACTGACATCATGCTGCGCTTTATCCAGGAAAGCAGCGGCTTCAACCGGATGAGCTTTTAACAATGAGCTAAAGCGGGTCTCTTTGCCGGCAAACTCGGCATAAGGAATAGAGGGCTGCTTTGAATCTAGTTTCAATGGATTCTGGTGTTGTTCTGCTCGCCGGGGATCATAGCGAAACAGCGGCCAGTGACCGCTGTCGACCGCCAGTTTTTGGTGCAGATGGTTGTCTTTCATCTCAAATCCATGGGCGATGCAAGGGGAGTACGCGATGATCAGAGAAGGGCCATCATAGGATTCAGCTTCAAGAAATGCCCGCAGTGTTTGTACATCCTTTGCCGCGTACGCGACATGAGCGACGTACACATGTTCATAATCCATCGCGATGCGAGCCAGGTCTTTCTTGGCAACAGACTTTCCTGAGGCGGAAAACTTAGCCACCGCGCCAACCGGTGTTGCTTTTGAAGTTTGTCCACCTGTATTGGAGTATACCTCTGTATCTAATACCAGAATATTGACATTACGGCCTGATGCCAGCACATGGTCCAGACCGCCAAAACCGATATCATACGCCCAACCATCGCCGCCGATGATCCAGACGCTCTTGCGACTGAGCTGGTCGGCCAGATGACGCAATTCTATTGCCTGACTACCGAACCTGTCATCGTCGCTCAGACTATCCAGCGCCAATTTTAATGCTTCGATTGATTGACGCTGCCGTTCAATACCCGCCTCATCTGTCTCTTGCTCATCTATGAGGTTTTGAACAAGTTCAGAGTCAAGTTGTTGCTGGAGTTCAAGTAACAGGGTTCCGGCGTATTCTTTTTGTTTATCTAATGCGATGCGCATGCCCAGGCCAAATTCTGCATTGTCTTCAAACAATGAGTTGTTCCAGGCCGGGCCCCGGCCATCGGCATTTTTTGTCCAGGGTGTTGTGGGCAGGTTACCGCCATAGATTGACGAGCAGCCGGTGGCGTTAGCGACCAGCATCCGGTCACCGAATAGCTGACTGGCCAGGCGTATATAGGAAGTTGCGCCGCAACCCGAGCAGGCACCGCTGAACTCAAACAGAGGCTGAAATACCATGGATCCTTTTAGCGTTGCGTTTTTCAGGGTGGTGCGATCGAATTCTGGCAACGATAGAAAAAACGCCCAGTTGTCTTTTTCAAGATCAAAGGTTTGTGTTTTTGGCACCATGTTAATGGCTTTGTGTTCAGGATCTTGCTTGTCAACGATAGGGCAGATATCGACACAGAGGGTGCAGCCAGTGCAATCTTCAGGGGACACCTGATAACTCATATAGCTGTTTTCAGGGAAGTCTTTTGCTCCTTTGACGGGTACCGCCCTGAAACCATCGGGGGCTCTCTGCAGCAGTGACCGGTCAAAGATCTTACTGCGGATAACGCTGTGGGGACAAACCAGCACGCATTTACCGCAGTGGGTGCAGAGGTCTTCATCCCACAGAGGGAGTTCGGTGGCCAGATCCCGCTTTTCAAAAGCGGTAGTGCCGGTTGGCCAGGTACCGTCGGCGGACAGTGCGCTGACGGGGACCTTATCACCATGACCGGCTATTAATTCAGCCGTTAGCTGACGGACAAAATCGTTGGCGCTATTGGCGCTGAGTTGATGCATTGGAATGCGGCTGGTTGCTTTGGTTTTTAAGGGTATGGGATGAAGCTGACCCAGGCTGGCATCGATCGCTGTCAGGTTAAGTTCTATGACTGTTGGGTTACTGCTATAGGTTTTTCGTACGGCAGTTTTGATCAGTCCGATTGCCTGCTCAATCGGCAGGATACCGGAAATTTTAAAGAAACAACTTTGCATGATTGTATTGATCCGCTTGCCCAGGCCGCAGGTGCGTGCCACTTTATAAGCGTCTATCGCGAACAGACGGATCTGCTTTTGAATCAAAGTCTGTTGTACGAGTTCTGGCAGTGTATCCCACAGCTCGTTGGGTGCTGCGCTGCTGTTGAGCAGAAACACCGCACCGTTACGCGCTTTATCGAGCATCGGATATAGGTCGAGAAAGCGGGGTTGATGGCAGGCGATGAAGTCCGCCTGTTCAGGCTGTATTTCATAAGCTGAATGAATCTTGTGGGGGCCGAAACGTAAGTGTGAAACGGTAACAGCACCGGATTTCTTAGAGTCATATACGAAGTGACCCTGGGCATAATAATCTGCCAGGTCGCCGATAACCTTAATACTGTTTTTGTTGGCGCTGACGGTGCCATCGGCTCCTAAACCGTAGAATACTGCCTGGTAAGTATCCTTGTGAGCGTCTGTTATGAACTGCTCATCATAGTTGATACTGGTATGGGTCAGATCATCGTTAATACCAACGGTAAACAGATTCTTGCTGTCAGTTTTATTCAGTTCATCAAATACCCCCTTAATCATCGCCGGGGTAAACTCTTTGGAAGACAGGCCAAAACGGCCGCCAATCAGCTTAGGCAGATCGTTGGCGGAGCGTTGACCGGAGAGGATAGATTGCATGAAGGCGGTAGCTATGTCTTTGTACAATGGCTCACCATCAGCACCAGGTTCTTTGGTGCGATCGAGAACCGCGATCTGTTTAACGCTGTCTGGCAGGGCATTAAGTAAACGGGTTGCATCAAATGGCCGGAACAGCCGAACTTTCAATACGCCGGTTTTGGCACCCTGTTTATTCAGGTA
>JAIBCZ010000265.1 GCA_024679645.1 Amphritea sp. | reverse complement strand
TGCCTGGCGGATGAATCTCCCCGTTTTAGAAGCCTGCTACGATGAAATCAGCAAACCACCAACAGGCCCTGCATTCGAATTCCCGGTTCTGTTTATCAAAGGTGAAAATTCAGATTACATCACCAGCGAATACCGTAACCCGATACTAGCGCTATTTCCAAAAGCTGATTACCGGTTAATACAGGGCGCTGGCCACTGGCCACACGCCGAGAAAGCGACAGTTTTCACCAAAATGGTTTTGAACTACCTTCAGAAGTAATGCTAGAGAACGCACCACTCGGCCACCCTGAATTAACACTCTCATAGATCGCTGATCACTTTCCTGGTCATCAAGGAAAACCTGGTAACGACTGACCTCTATTGTGCAGCGATCACCGTCAACTCTACCAGGACATTCGGACGAGCCATGTGAGCTTCAACACAAGCACGGGCTGGCTTTGGCTTATCAGCAATCCAGTTATCCCAAACTTCATTCATAGCCGCAAAGTCTTTCATATCCCGGACATAGATAGTCACAGAGAGTAACTTATCCGTAGAAGAACCGGCTTCTATCAGCAGGCCTTCAACCTGCTCCAGACAGCGACGGGTCTGCTCAGCGGTATCCCACTCGTCTGCACTGGCTGTCTGGCCACACAGATAGATGGTGTCGTTATGTTTTACAATTTTACTCATACGGTCAGTTGAACCGATACGTTCAATATTCATATTGCTTCTCGTTCATTATTTAATAGACAAAAGTAACTTACAGGGTTTTCCGTTCATACCTGTTAACCCGCAACGGTTCCAGATCAAAACGGGTTTCGCCGTTGGTAATCAGGTCAGCCATCACTTCACCAATCACAGGACCCAACTGGAAACCATGGGCAGAAAATGCAAAGGCATGATAAGCCTTATCAGTACGCATACTCTTACCCAGAACAGGCAGATTGTCTGGCATATAGGCTTCCAGACCGGACCACATACGGTTAATACAAGCGGTTTTCATAATCGGGAAAAACTCAATGGCATTTTGCGCACCATTAGCCAATAAACTGTAATCCAGTCGGGTGGTATTGTTAGCCCGATCCGCAAAGCCTTTGGCTCCTCCACCAATCAATACCGTACCGTTCTCAAACTGTTTGAACGACAAAGGGCGACTAACAGCACCAACCACCGGGCCGGCAAAATGCGGCATCCGGGCAGTGATCATCAACATCGGCGCGCTATAGGACATAGGCACGTTATCACCGATCATCACCGAAATAATGTCACCCCAGGCTCCGGCACAATTGACCAGATGTTCAGCCTGATACTGCTGAGTTTTAGTGTCCACCAGCCAGCTGTCACCAACCTTGCGGATCTGTTCAACCTGCTCACCTTCGCAGAAGCAAGCACCTAAACGCTCCGCTGCAATACGGAAAGCCTGAGTTGAATGAAACGGAATCGCATAGCCATCCTGTTCAGATACCACGCCGCCAACACAATGAGCCGCCACGTGTGGCAAACGCTCTCGCAGCTCCTGCTGGTTCAGCATCACTTCATGAAAATAACCCAGGCTATGCATCTGTTGTTCACGAGCGCGCAAGCTTTCCAGATCTTTCTCATCTGCCGCTATATTGATCAGACTTCGACGACGAAAGCCGGTATCCGCATCCAGCTCATCATCAAGCTGCTGCCAGCGTTGCATTGCTGCTTTACTTAACTCTACTTCCGCAATATTCCGACCCAGCAGCCGGACACCGCCGGCATTCACACCTGAGGCATGGCGGGATATTGTATCTTTCTCTAAAATAGTTACAGACACACCGCGCTGCGCTAAATGATAGGCAGTTGAAGCACCCTGAATACCACCGCCGATCACCAATACATCTGAACTTAACTTTTGGGAGGTTGTATTAATAGTCATCAGCTTGCCTCCTCAGTCTTCTTTGTCTCAGGCGTTACATCAGTAAACTGACTCAGTTCCTGCAATGTGACTAAGCGCATAGGTGATCGCAGACGATAATAACCAACATCGGCAACCGGCTCATTACGCCAGTTTGCCAATAGCTCACTAACCGTATGGCCACACATCCGCCCCTGACAGGGCCCCATACCGCAACGGGTCTGACTCTTCAGTTGATTAGGCTCACGACCACCCAGTTCAAAACCTTTTTTCAGGTCAGCAACGGTACGTTCTTCGCAACGACAAACGACAGTATTGAGGTCTTCTGGAATTCGCTGCTGATCAAGCGGACGATAAAGGCGATCAATAAAACGTCGAAAGCGCTGCTGGCTGGCAACGAATCGCAGATCATCAGCCGCTTCGGCTTCTGCCAATGAACGACTTGTAACCCCAAGATTCACCAGTTGATTAAGCGCGACGACTCGACCCATCGCCGCTGCTGAATCGGCACCGATGATACCGCCAGAATCGCCTGCGACAGCGATGTGCGATTTAGAACTTTGGCCCCAGCGATTTATCTTTGGTTTCCAACACAACTGCTGTTGACACCAGTCGTGCTCTAAACCCAGCGCCTGGGTCATATTCAGGTTAGGAATAACACCCTGATGAAGAAAAACATAACTGGCAGGCAGCGAGTGTTCTTTACCGCCACAGTTGAAACTCAGCCCTGCGGTCTGTTCATCTCCTGTGACCTTCAGGTCTTTGGCAAAGCTATAGATATTTGTGCCCGACTTGCGGATCTCATTCAGTAAACCGACGCCTTTGATCAGCATTCCCGGTGCAGTCAATGCCCCAATCAACTCTGTCATAGAGTGCAGATAATTCTCTTTCGGCGTAGTATCCACCAACGCTTTAACCTTAACCCCCAGTCGCAGGTACTGCGCCACAATGAGGTAAAGTAACGGACCGCTACCGGCAAATATTGCCCCGTCACGCACCAGTCCATCGGACTTAAGCATGACCTGCGCACTACCGGCAGACATAACACCCGGAAGATGCCAGCCCGGAATTGGAAAGGGCCGCTCCATCGCACCCGTCGCCACAATAATCTGCTGTGCCGTCAGTCTTTTTGTCGTGCCATTATCAGAGAAAAGGATCTCACCATTGTCACCTACATGCCATACGGTAACACCACTGATATGACGGGCATTACAACCTCTGAACTGGACTGTTAAT
>JAIBCZ010000239.1 GCA_024679645.1 Amphritea sp. | reverse complement strand
TGGCTTGTTAGATCAAAAAGTGACAGTGCACCTGCCCGGTGGCACACTGCTTATTGAGTGGGCCGGCGAAGGGGAGCCGCTGATAATGACCGGGCCTGCAACGACAGTGTATGAAGGACAGATTTTCTTATGAGCGAAAATAAGCTTACAGCGACGCATTCAGCAGACGCGGTGTCACAAACCATTAGCGCTGAGCAGGTTGCTGAATACTTAACCCAGCACCCTGACTTTTTCACTGGCAATGAGTTTTTATTAGAAAAGCTTTATGTGCCGCACCAGCGGGGTAATACGGTATCGCTGGTGGAGCGACAGACTAGCCTGCTGCGTCAGAAAAATCGCGAATTGCATGATTATCTGGGTGATATGATCGGGGTTGCCCGGGAAAATGATATCCAGTTCAGCAAAACCAAGAAAATGATCCTGGCGCTGCTGGATGCCGATACACTGGATGATGTTGCCGTCGCCATTGATGAAAGCCTGTGTCAGGATTTCAATAGTGATACGACCGCCATTGTCCTCTTTGGTGAGCAACCTGAAGAGCAGAATAATCTGCGGGTGCTACCGCGTGAATCTGCAGCTGCCATTGATGGTCTGGTGGATCTGCCACAGACCCGTTGTGGTAATTTGACAGATTTGCAGAATCAGTTTCTGTTTCAGGAACAGGCCTTTAAAGTTAAATCAGCTGCGGCTGTGCCAATAGTGAAGGGTGAAACGCTGGGATTACTGGCAATCGGTAGTTTCGATGCGGCTTACTTCCAGAGTAATCAGGGCACTCTTTTTCTGGATTATATTGGTCAGGCGCTGAGCCGGGTGGTTTCTCCCCTGCTACAGGATCGAAAGGCCTGATTTTATGAACGCTGGTGAGGCTGCTCTGGATGGGTTTTACACCTATTTAAGTAGTGAACGGCAGCTTTCCAGCAACACCCTCAGTAACTATCGTCGTGATCTGACCCGACTGCAGGCCTATCTGCAGCACAGTACACTGTTTCCGGATGGTCGTGTTGATTGGGCCCGGGTCGAAGCAAAACAGATTCGTAATTTTGTTGCCTGGGTTCATCGGGAAGGGCTGGGTGGTAAAAGTATCCAGCGTCTCTTATCCGCTATTCGCAGTTTTTATAAATACCTTCACCGTGAAGGGTTGGTGCAGCAAAATCCCGCTTTAGGTATTCAGGCGCCGAAAAGTCCGCGTCGGTTACCTCAGACGCTGGATGTGGATCAGCTGGATCAGCTATTGAATAGCGACGAACAGACTAACAATGACCCGTTGGAGTGCCGTGACCAGGCGATGCTGGAACTGATCTACTCATCCGGCCTGCGGTTATCGGAGTTGGTTAGTTTAGATCTTTACAGCATAGATTGGCAGGAAGCGACACTGCGAGTAGTGGGAAAAGGCGCCAAAGAGCGGCTGTTGCCGATAGGTAGTAAAGCGATGCAGGCACTGGATCGCTGGCTTGATCTGCGTGACAGTATGACCCGGCCTGACGAGATGGCACTGTTTGTTAGTCAACGGGGTAGTCGGATCAGCCCCCGCAGTGTTCAGCTTCGGATCGACCGTCGGGCAAAAATGCAACATACTCAGGGTAAGGTCTATCCACATAGATTAAGACACTCCTTCGCCAGTCATATGCTGGAATCCAGTGGCGACTTGCGCGCAGTGCAGGAGTTGTTAGGTCATTCTGATATATCGACCACCCAGATCTATACACACCTTGATTTTAGCCATCTTATGGATGTCTACGATAAAGCACATCCCCGGGCACACCGGCAATCAAACAACAAGTCCGAGACAGATGATGATTAAATGTATTACTTTCGATCTGGATGACACCCTTTGGGCGGTGAATCCGGTTATAGTTGCTGCAAACAAGACCCTCTATCAATGGCTCAGTGAAAATGCTGAGTTATTCGTAAACTGCTATCAGCTGCGGGATTTTGAAACGTTGAAGCAGCAAGCATTGCAACAATTCCCAGAGATTGGTCACAGTGTCACCCTGATTCGTTTAAAGCAGTTAGAGATAGGTCTGCTGGCAGCGGGCTACCCGCAGGACCAGGCGGTTGCTCTGTCTCAGCAGGCTTTCGAAGTGTTTATTGAAGCTCGCAATCAGGTGGCGCTGTTCGAGCACGCACGAAGCGTGCTGGAAAGCCTGAAACAGTCGGGCTATCTCATCGGGGCGCTGAGTAATGGCAACGCTGATGTTAACCGGGTGGGATTGGGAGATCTTTTTGATTTTGCTTTGAATGCTGATGGCGTGGGTAAAGAGAAACCCCATCCTCTGATGTTCGAGCAGATGCTACATAATCATCATCTGCGACCTGAACAGGTGATTCATATCGGTGATAACCCCCATCATGACATTGTAGGTGCAAAGAATGCAGGGCTGTGGACGATCTGGGTTAACCTGACGGAGAGCGCCTGGCCAGAAGTGGAAGTGGCAGATCGTGATGTCAGCTGTCTGAGTGATATTCCGGCGATGGTGGCTGAAATTGCTGCGATGTCAGGGCGCCGGGCTACCCTGTAGGAAGACAGATGACAGAACCGTATGCACAGAATCCAGCGTTACAAAGTGATGCTACCCAGAATCAGATTAATCTGAATTATGATGCGGCGGAAGACCGAATTCTGATTCGTGCGACTGAGGGTGAAAAAGAGTACCGGGCCTGGTGGACTCGTCGATTAGCTTTACGTATCCATAAACTGTTTGGTGAACATGATTTCCCGACGGAAAACAGCGCCAGCCACCTGCAACCCGAGCAACAACAAAGCCTGGGTGATATGGAGAAGCACGGAGCAGTGCAGCAGGCAGACTTCACGACTCCGTTTAAAGATGATGCCAGTCACTATCCACTGGGAGAGGAGGGGATTTTGGTACAGCGGGTTGATATTACAACCGAGGGTAAGATCGTCAAAATAATTATGCTGCCAGCTGGAGGAGAAGGGATGACGTTGTCGCTGCCGCCGGGGCAACGGTACTCCTTTGAACATATGCTGCAACAGGTGATGATTGCAGCGGAGTGGATTGCCGCGACGCCGCTTGATACGGTCGGGAACCCGCCACAGCCCTTATTGGCCCACTGACGGTAGTGTGACGTTACTTTTCTTCGTCCGGCGTTTATAACCCGCGATTAGAGAACCCAGTACGATCGCCAGACAAGCCAGCAGCAGGCTAAAGCTGGTTTCAGCGAGACCGGTCACAACCAGTAACAGAGCTGAAATCAGCGGTGCTGAATAGGCAAGTACGCCGAGTAGTTGCAAATTACCGTGCTTAATACCGTAATCCCAGGTAAAAAATGCTATCCCCACGGGGCCCAGACCTAAACCGATAACGCCAAGCCATTGACTCGCTGAGGCTGGCCAGACGGTCGTTTCCCATAAAAGGTGGCAGAGTAGAGCCAATAGGGCCGTAACGGCGCAAAACCATCCAACAGCATCGGTTGTTACCTGTTTAACCAGACGACTGAGAACCGAATAGCCTGACCAGATAAACGCACAGGCTAACGCCAGCAGGTAGCCGGTCAGGTATTCAGAGTTAAAGCTATCGCCATCACCGATCAATAGCCAGCAGCCATAGAGGGCGATAATCGCACCGATAATATGCTGTTTCAGTAGTTTTTCACCGGGTAATAAACTCGCGAGTAACACGATTAACAGTGGCCACATATAGGCGAGCAGGCTCACAGTTACCGCAGGTGCTTTAGTCATCGCCAGAAAGTAGCAGAGGTGATAACCAAAATAACCGCCTACGCCTAACAACCAGGCCAGTTTAGGCTG
>JAIBCZ010000179.1 GCA_024679645.1 Amphritea sp. | reverse complement strand
TTGGCAGCCTCTTTACGCAGATCCAGCTCATCAAAAATAGTCGTTTCATAGTCAGCTACAACTTCAACAGGCCTTAACCGACGGCCCTCAGCCCATAGCGCCTCAACCAAACGAGCCAAGGTATAAAGCAGAGCCATATCTTTCTTAATTGTCCGCTCTATCCCCGGACGAATGACCTTCACCACCACCTCTTCGCCATTATACAGCAGGGCTTCATGTACTTGTGCGACCGAAGCGGACGCCATCGGCTCAGCACTGAATTCTGCAAACAACTCCTCAACCGGAGCATTCAGGGCTTGTTCTATCAATTGCTGGGAATAAGCGCCTGAAAAAGGAGGTACCTGGTCCTGCAACTTCTTCAGTTCAAGGGCAAGATCATCCGACAACAGGTCGCGCCGGGTGGAAAGCATCTGACCAAACTTAATAAAAACAGGTCCCAATTCCTCCAGTGCTAATCGCAGACGAGCTCCCTGTGACCGCTTACCAACCGGAATCAGGTAGCGCCACAGCATCATCGTAATCAGTAGTCGAACATACCAGCGTAGGTTGACCTGATCGAACAGAGTATCAAGCCGGTATCGTGCAAAAACCCGTGCAATTTTAATAGTTCGGAGTAATCGTCGCACCGCTGCTAGTTCCGTAGTCAGTTGATATCAAGAGAGAGGCATATTGCCCATTTCAATTCGTAAGGTAAAGAGCTGCATCATACCGGAGTATCAGACGTAATACCTTAACCCTGCTCAATCCGATTGCGTCCCAATTCCTTCGCTTTATATAGCGCCTTATCCGCACGACTAAATAAGCCTTCGATGCTATCGTCTTCCTGGACCTCAGCAATGCCAAGAGAAAGCGTAATTTGAACCGGTTGACCGTGGAAATTAAACGGGCTTTTCTCAACCGCTTTACGAATTTTATCAACGGCCAAAGAAGCTTGTTCAGCGGAGGTTCCTGGCATCAAAATAACAAACTCTTCACCCCCATAGCGGGCGATAAAATCTGTTGACCGGCTCTGTTTAGACAGAATACTCGCAATCAAGCGCAGCACTTTATCCCCCGCCTGGTGACCGTATGTATCATTAATACGCTTAAATAGATCCAGATCTGCCACTGCAAGTGAAAATGAATGTTTATAGCGCGTCCAGCGCTCAAATTCGGCAGATACTCTCTCATCATACCCAGCCCTGTTTGGTAGCGATGTCAGTGCATCCGTCATGGCTTTCTGTCGTTCAGCCTCAACGTGCACCTTCATATGCTGAGTTTCTTCTTCCATCTGCTCCAAACGGGTATTCATCTGAAGATATCGCTCATGTAACCGCTTTTCCCTGTCTTCCTCTTTCTGCTTAAACAGGTCAACCGATTTAACAATATTCAACAATTGGGATGACACATTGTTCTTGAGCTGATTAAGGTCTTCCGATGCTAACACCGCCTGTTGAATCGCCTGTACATCCTGATGGATACCACTACTGAGTATTGCCACTTCTCCACTCACCTGCTCGTCCTTCTGACTTGCTTCAACAAAGGCCTGAACTTCCGCCAGCTGGCCGGTTAGATTCCGCAGGTAACTCTCAAAATCTTCGCTATTCTGAGAACTCAGGCTTGCGACCAGACTAACAACATCCTGAAGAATCGCAGACAATGAAACTAAGGTTAATCCACCTTCAATTCGCCGGGTCAATTCCCGGGCGCGGGACATCTCTCCCTGCGGCACGTTAAGACTAGTCATGACAATTAGCAGCTCACTACCAATCTGCTTCAGTATTTCATCATCATGGTTGTCCAGACCTTCGACCACGGTTGTCTGCTTAAGCCCATCGTTCAAGCCGCCTTCCAATAGCGGCCCCTGAATATCGACCAACTCGTTAACAACCCCCGAAACCTGGGATGCTTGGCCGGAGAATGGCTCCATTGAAGACTCAACCCCCGATAGACGCTGATTACTCGAATCAGTCGTCAGATTAAGGCGTAATTGGTGAACCCACTTTTGCAAACCCTGTAACAGCTCGTTCTTACTCCGCTGCTGTTCAATATCTAAGCCTCGAAGCTGCTTCTCAACTAACTGGATGGTCTCAGGTGGCGTTTCTTCGACATCTTTAAGCTGTTTACACAGAGTAACTAATGCTCGGTCCAGTACGGTCGAATGACCATCAAGCGCGACCGCCATCTGACAGATGAGATGCTCTAAGCTACGATCATCCAACTGCGCCTGGAGCAGTTCCATCTCTTCAGAAAGGGATTTATAGCGTTCTTTCCAATCTTCCTGTTCCATCACTTACACCTGCGAACCGATCATCAATAAGGAATTTCTTAATGTTATGTCAATTTCGGCCTGAGACACCAGCCCACATCAGTGCGTTTTCTACTCAGAATGCAATAAAAAAGCCGCATATAGCGGCTTTCCAGAGATAAACTCGGATCATTTAGCGTTTCGTTCCTGAGCAATAAGGTACTCAGCTACTTTTAACATACCTGTATGCCCACCCGCCTTTTCAGCCGTTATACGGTACTTTCCGTTTATGATTAACGTTGGCACGCTTTGGATACCGTAGCCTTTGACTTTAGACGCTCCCTGATTCATTCGCATATTAACGGCGAAGGAACCATTCATCTTAGTAAACTTATCCTTATCAACACCCAGGTCCGCATAAAAATCAGCAAAATCTTCCAGACTACGGAAGCGACGACGCTCTTTGTGCAATGCGTCAAAGGTTGGTTGGTGGGTTTTATCCACCACCTTTAGCAGGTCGGCAGTGTAATAAGCGCGAGCCATCGGCTCCCAGGAACGAGAGAACACCACCGGAGTGCGGACAAAGCTGACATCATCCGACAAGTTTTTTGTCCAGCTATGCAGCAACGGCTCGAAGCTGGCACAATGGGGACAGAGATAACCAAAAGCTTCTACTACTTCTACCTTGTCTTTATCCGCGGTCGGCACAGGAAGAGCAATTACTTCATAGTTTATGCCTGCCTTATAGTCTTCAGCTTGTGCAACCACAGCCATAAGAACCAGTAACAAACCAACACCCAGGTTTTTAAACATATACATCTCCACCCTTTCAAACAATCCAAACACCTAAGACACGCCAATACGCTTCAAGTTCAGCCCCGGTGCAAATAAATTTCAGCCAATAAAAAAGGCAGCTTAAGCTGCCTTTCCTGACTCAAAGCTGAATATTAATTCAGACCCTGAATGTAACTTGCAACTGCCTGAATCTCTTTATCACTCAGTTTAGCCGCGATATCACGCATCATTTTCTGAGGATCGTTATTACGCGCCTCTACACGGAAGTTCTTCAGCTGAGTTTCGGTATAAGCCGCATGCTGACCACCCAATTGAGGATAACCTGCAGACGCAATACCTTTACCCTGCGCGCCGTGACAAGCAGTACAAGCCGCAATTCCTTTAGACTCAACACCAGCACGGTAAATTTTCTCGCCCGCTTCAACCAGGTCGGCTTTTGCCGCGCCAATTTGAACCGGCTTAGAAGCGTAATAAGCAGCTATATCCGCCATATCCTGATCATTCAGGTTGGTCAGAAGACCTGTCATTTCTACAACCTGACGGGTGCCAGCTTTAATTTCCTGCAGTTGTTTCAGCAGGTAACGCTCATTTTGACTTGCCAGTTTAGGAAAATTACCAACAGCGCTATTGCCATCAGTTCCGTGACATGCGCCACATACAGCGGTTTTACTTTGCCCTGCAGCAGCATCACCCGCCGCATGTGCAACACTTATGAAACTCACGCTTGCCAGTAAGGCGATCAGTAGTTTATTCATCGACTAATCCAGACTCTTGCTATAAATTGCTAACGGTTTCTGCTGCAATCTGAAGCTAATCAGATTGAAACAGGGCGACCTAACTAACACCCGGACTGGTGTAATATACCAGTCACAGGTAGAATTCCGGCGGAATTATAACCTAATATCCACACAAACTGGAACGACAAATGTCTGTATTTACAGGCTAATAGGCAAAAAGTATATGTCTTCACCCCAGATTCACTATCATTTGACCCGTTTTAACACCAGCGCGAGTAAGCTCAGCCAGTGCCCTGACGACATAGGAGCCGAGGTTGCGTTTGCAGGTCGTTCCAATGCAGGTAAGTCCAGTGCAATCAATACACTGACCAATGCAAAACTCGCCCGCACCAGTAAAACACCGGGGCGAACGCAGCTCATAAACTTCTTCGACACCAATGTTGAAGACGTCCGCATCGTCGATCTACCAGGCTATGGCTATGCAAAAGTGCCCATCGCCATGAAAGAGCACTGGCAAAAGCATTTGAATGATTACCTGCAGAATCGCGACTGCTTACGGGGCGTTGTCCTGATGGTTGATATTCGTCATCCGCTAAAAGAATTCGATCTGATGATGATCGAATGGTGCCATGATGCCGAGATGCCGCTGCATATTTTGCTAACCAAAGCGGATAAGTTAAACCGCGGGGCGGCGCAGAACGCAATGCTTAAGCAAAAACAGGCCCTTGATGTTAAAAACAACCCTTTGTTGACCATTCAGGCCTTCTCAGCACTCAAAAGCACCGGTGTCGATCAGCTCCGTGAACAATTAAACAATTGGTTACTCACAGAGGATTCTGGAGAAGAGCCCTCAGCATAAAACAGGAAATCTGAGGAGCAATTAAACAAAAAGAAGCCCTCGCAATCAGAAAGGGGGAACTGAGTGACCACGAGAGCTTCAACGCATGCGTGTAACACGAGAGCCTCCCTTGGCAGGGATTTATAGTGCAGCTCTCATAAATTATGAGTAACGCTGTCATAAAAAGTTCCCCCTGCCCGTTTACTCTTTAGGCAGGATTCTACAACGCTCTTAGGTCAGTGGGCCTGATCCCAGTTATCACCGGTTCCTGCTTCTACCAGCAGTGGTACATCCAACTCTGCAGCGGTTTGCATAAGCAGTACTAATTCTGCAGATACCGCTTCCAGTTCGGCCTATGGTACCTACAAAATCAATTCATCGTATACCTGCATAATCATTCTGGCGCCGGTATCGCTATTCTGTAGCCAGTTATCAACTTTAACCATCGCCTTCTTAATGATGTCGGCTGC
>JAIBCZ010000066.1 GCA_024679645.1 Amphritea sp. | reverse complement strand
GTTGTCGATACCGTCAAATGCTACAGCAGTACCACCGAAAACTTCAGCACAAACACGTGTCAGCGCTGCCGTCAGAGTTGTTTTACCGTGGTCAACGTGGCCGATTGTACCAACGTTAACGTGCGGTTTATTACGTTCAAACTGTTCTTTAGCCACGATTAATACCTCATTAATATATTGGGCAAATTATCTTGCATTAATTACTGCTTCGGCAACTCTATTCGATGCCTCTGCGTAATCAAAGAATTCCATTGAGTAGGTTGCACGACCTTGAGTAGCAGAGCGCAGGTCAGTAGCATAGCCAAACATCTCGCCCAGTGGAACCTGAGCATTGATTATCTTGCCAGCACTACTATCTTCCATACCCTGTACGATACCTCGACGACGATTCAGGTCACCCATCACGTCACCCATGTAATCCTCAGGAGTAACAACTTCTACTTTCATCATCGGCTCAAGCAGACAGGGATTTGCTTCCTGTGCATACTTTTTAAGCGCCTGAGATGCGGCAATTTTAAATGCCATCTCGTTGGAGTCAACATCATGGAAGGAGCCGTCAAAAAGACGCGCCTTCAGGCCAATAAGCGGATAGCCGGCAATTACACCGTTCTTCATCTGCTCAAATACGCCTTTTTCAATCGCAGGGATGTATTCCTTCGGAATCGCACCACCGACAATCTCATTGATGAATTCAAGCCCTTCCTCATCAGATGGACTGAACTCGATGACAACATGACCATACTGGCCACGACCACCAGACTGACGAATAAACTTATGGTTTGCTTCGACAGATTGACGGATTTTTTCGCGATAGGCTACCTGCGGCTTACCGATGTTCGCTGCCACGCTGAATTCACGTTTCATACGATCCACCAGGATATCCAGGTGCAATTCGCCCATACCAGAAATAATTGTCTGTCCGGTCTCTTCGTCGGTTTCAACCCGGAACGATGGGTCCTCTTGAGCAAGTTTGCCCAGCGCGATACCCATTTTCTCCTGATCGGCCTGCGAACGAGGCTCAACCGCTACCGAGATTACCGGCTCAGGAAACTCCATGCGCTCCAGAATGATCTTGTCATCCGGCGTGCTCAGAGTATCTCCGGTAGTTACATCTTTCATACCGATCAAAGCTGCGATATCGCCTGCGCGAACCTCACTAATCTCATCCCGGTTATTTGCATGCATCTGTACCATTCGTCCAACACGCTGCTTCTTGCCTTTAACAGTATTTATAACACTGTCACCGGAAGCCAGCACACCGGAGTACACCCGAACAAATGTCAGGGTACCGACAAACGGGTCAGTCGCAATTTTAAATGCCAGAGCTGCAAATGGAGCACTGTCATCTGCTTCACGAGTCGCTACGGTCTCATCGTCATCAAGCACACCCTCAATCGCCTTAACTTCAACTGGCGATGGCATATACTCGATCACTGCATCCAGGACCGCCTGCACACCCTTATTCTTAAAGGCAGAACCTGCCTGCATCAGAACAAGATCGTTATCAAGGGTACGGCGACGCAAGCCTGCCTTGATCTCTTCAATAGACAGATCACCTTCTTCAAGGTACTTATCCATCAATTCATCGGAAGCATCAGCAGCCGCTTCAACCATCTGCTCACGCAGTTCGTCAGCTTGCTCCTGCAACTCGGCTGGAATATCTTCCAGCTCGTAAGTCATGCCCTGATCCGTTTCATTCCACATAATGGCTTTCATACGAATCAGATCAACGACCCCCCTAAACCCTTCTTCCGCACCGATCGGGAAATTGATCGGCACAGCATGGGCACCCAGGCGTTCCTTCAGCTGGTCAATGACCATGAAGAAATCAGCACCGGCACGATCCATCTTATTGACGAATACCATGCGCGGCACTTCATACTTGTTTGCCTGACGCCAAACGGTCTCAGTTTGAGGCTGAACACCGGAAGACGCACACAACACCACAACAGCACCATCAAGTACTCGCAGAGAACGCTCAACTTCAATCGTGAAGTCTACGTGCCCCGGAGTATCGATGATATTGATCCGGTGCTGATCAAACTGTTGGCTCATGCCACTCCAGAAACAGGTGGTCGCAGCGGAAGTGATAGTGATACCACGTTCCTGTTCCTGCTCCATCCAGTCCATGGTCGCTGCGCCATCATGCACTTCACCGATTTTATGAGACATACCGGTGTAGAACAAAACGCGTTCAGTCGTCGTGGTTTTACCTGCATCCACATGGGCAACAATACCGATATTACGGTATCGATTAATAGGCGTTGTACGAGCCAAAACTCAATCCTCGGAACTTTATAAAAAAGCTTAGAAGCGGTAGTGAGCGAATGCTTTGTTCGCTTCAGCCATGCGATGAACGTCTTCACGCTTCTTCACAGCCGCACCACGACCTTCAACTGCATCACCGATTTCACCGGCCAGACGCAACGCCATGGATTTCTCACCACGCTTACGCGCAGAATCTACCAACCAACGCATAGCCAGTGCTACACGACGAGATGGACGAACTTCTACAGGTACCTGGTAAGTAGCACCACCCACACGGCGAGATTTAACCTCAACCATTGGCTGGATAGCTTCTAAAGCTTTGTTAAATGCTTCAATTGGATCTTCGTCAGTACGCTGTGCAATTGTATCCAGCGCGCCGTAAACGATCTTTTCAGCAACAGATTTCTTACCACTGATCATCAGGTGGTTAGTAAATTTTGCCAGTGTAATGTTACCGAATTTAGGATCCGGCAGGATTTCACGTTTTGCCGCAACTCTTCTTCTTGGCATGATAAGCCCCTTAATCTAGGTCTTCAGGTTATTTCAGGAATTGATACCTGACCTTACTCTTATTGCTTGCGGTCTAGCTCTAGTTGTATAGCCGGTTGCATGTACAACCGTAGCCTGACTTCTGTCGCTGTCCCGTAAACTATTAAGACTTAGGACGCTTGGTACCGTACTTAGAACGACCCTGTTTACGGTCGTTAACGCCACTGGTATCCAGTGCGCCACGTACTGTGTGGTAACGAACACCCGGCAAGTCTTTTACACGACCACCACGGATAAGAACAACAGAGTGCTCCTGCAGGTTATGACCTTCACCACCGATGTAGGAAGTAACCTCAAATCCGTTAGTAAGACGAACACGACATACTTTACGTAATGCTGAGTTCGGTTTCTTAGGGGTTGTAGTATAGACGCGGGTACAAACGCCACGACGTTGAGGACAAGCCTGCAGTGCAGGTACGTCACTCTTGGTCGCTTTGCGCTTGCGCGGCTGTCGTACCAACTGGTTAATAGTTGCCATTAAGCAAACTCCACGCTTTATTTAAGCACCAAAAAAACAGGATTTATTTCACTCCTGTACGAAAGGGCCGAGATTGTACTCAATCTCGGCCCATCAGGTCAATATTCGACCAGATTTATTCTGAATCAGGCATCGCTGCCTGATTCAACGCTTCGGTCAGCGCCAATTGAACGTCTTCTGCACTTACAGTGACGTTTTCATCAACTTTCTGAGCCTTACGCTTACGCTCTTTGTGATATGCCAGACCCGTACCAGCCGGAATCAGACGTCCCACAACAACGTTTTCTTTCAGACCACGGAGGTAGTCCTTCTTGCCACATACCGCACCTTCGGTCAGTACGCGGGTTGTTTCCTGGAAAGAAGCCGCTGAAATAAATGATTCTGTTGCCAGCGACGCCTTGGTAATACCCAGCAGTACACGATCATACTTAGCCAGCATTTTACCTTCAGCTTCCAGACGCTTGTTCTCTTCAACAACCTTGTGATATTCAACCTGCTCACCGTTGATGAATGAACTATCGCCACCATTAGTGATATCAACTTTACGCAGCATCTGACGAACAATAACTTCAATATGCTTATCGTTAATACCAACGCCCTGGAGACGGTATACGTCCTGAATCTCAGAGGTGATATATTTCGCCAGCTCAGCAACGCCTTTGATACGCAGAATATCGTGCGAATTCGAAGGACCGTCAGAGATTACTTCACCCTTCTCTACCGTCTCACCTTCAAATACGTTCAGATTACGCCACTTAGGAATCATGATCTCGATCGGATCAGCATTCTGAGGAGAGATAACCAGTCGTTTCTTACCCTTCGTCTCTTTACCGAAGGTAATCGTACCGGAGATTTCAGCCAGAATAGACGACTCTTTCGGCTTACGCGCTTCAAACAAGTCAGCAACCCGTGGCAGACCACCGGTGATATCCTTGTTTACAGAGCCTTCCTGAGGGATACGAGCCAGTACATCACCAACACCTACCTCTGCACCATTGCTCAGGTTCAGAATCGCCTTAGCGGGCAGCAGGTACTGTGCAGGCTGGTCGGTTCCTGGATGGAACAGGTCACCGCCATTAGCGGCATCAACCAGACGGATCATAGGACGAATATCCTTACCCGCTGCAGGACGCACAGTCGGATCCAGGATTTCAATAGTCGAAAGACCTGTCAGCTCATCAGTCTGCTGCTTAACGGTAACACCGTCATCGATACCAACAAACTCCAGCTTACCCGCAACCTCAGAGATGATTGGGTGGGTATGCGGATCCCAGTTAGCAACAATGGCGCCAGCTTCAACCGTCGAACCGTCCTGAACCTTAATCACAGAACCGTAAGGTAGCTTATAACGCTCACGCTCACGACCGTGCTCGTCGGTCACACCCAGCTCACCGGAACGGGATGTCGTTACCAGAGAACCGTTAGCCTTCTCTACAGCCTTCAGGTTGTGCATCCGGATGGTACCGGAGTTCTTCACCTGTACACTATCGACTGCAGCTGCTCGTGATGCTGCACCACCGATGTGGAAAGTACGCATGGTAAGCTGGGTTCCCGGCTCACCGATAGACTGCGCAGCAATAACACCGACCGCCTCACCCGGATTAACCCGGTGTCCGCGACCCAGATCACGACCGTAACACTTAGAACAAAGTCCAAATGCAGTTTCACAGGTAATCGCACTACGCACAACGATCTCATCAATAGAAGAGTAACGCTCTTCATCATCAAGACGTTTAACCCAGGCCTCATCCATCAGAGTACCGGCTTCGATCAGCACGTCTTTTCCGCTTGGATCCATAACATCGTTCGCAACAGTACGACCCAGAACGCGATCACCCAGACCAACAACAACGTCGCCACCCTCGATCAACGGCGTCATGATCAGACCTTCTTCGGTACCACAATCTTCTTCAGTGATTACCAGATCTTGCGCCACGTCAACCAGACGACGAGTCAGATAACCGGAGTTAGCTGTTTTCAGTGCGGTATCTGCCAGACCCTTACGAGCACCGTGAGTCGAGATAAAGTACTGTAGTACGTTCAGACCTTCACGGAAGTTAGCGGTGATAGGTGTTTCGATGATAGAGCCATCCGGCTTCGCCATCAGACCACGCATACCCGCCAGCTGACGGATCTGAGCAGCACTACCCCGGGCACCGGAATCGGCCATCATGTAAACCGAGTTAAATGAGTCCTGAATTTCGACTTCACCTTCACGGTTAACAACTTCTTCCCGCTTCAGGTTAGCCATCATCTTCTTAGCCAGAATTTCGTTGGCACGGGACCAGATGTCGATAACCTTGTTGTATTTCTCGCCCTGGGTAACCAGACCATCCGCGAACTGCATCTCAATCTCTTTTACTTCTGTATCAGCAGAAGTAATGATCTCGACCTTCTCATCCGGGATAACAAAATCGTTAACACCGATAGACGAACCGGAAACAGTTGCCTGGCGGAAGCCCATGTACATCACCTGGTCAGCAAAGATAACGGTATCTTTCAGACCGACGATACGATAAGCCGTGTTAATCAGACGCGAAATAGCCTTCTTCGTCATCGCCTGGTTGACCAATTCAAATGGCAGACCAGTCGGTACGATGTTAAACAGTATTGCACGACCAACGGTTGTATCCTGAATAGTCGTACGCTGCTCTTCGTTACCTTCAATATCACGGATAGTTTCGTTAATACGAACTTTAACCCGCGCCTGCAGATCTACCTGCTTGGCGCCGTAGGCACGTTGAACTTCCTGAATATCAGCGAAGACTGTACCTTCACCTTGAGCATTGACTCGATCACGGGTCATCCAGTAGAGACCCAGTACTACGTCCTGAGACGGTACGATGATCGGCTCACCGTTGGCAGGCGACAGTACGTTGTTGGTTGACATCATCAGCGCGCGGGCTTCCAGCTGCGCTTCGATTGTCAGCGGTACGTGTACCGCCATCTGGTCACCGTCAAAGTCAGCGTTGTATGCAGCACACACCAATGGGTGTAACTGAATCGCTTTACCTTCAATCAGTACCGGCTCAAATGCCTGGATACCAAGACGGTGAAGAGTAGGTGCCCGGTTAAGCATGATCGGATGCTCACGGATAACCTCATCCAGAATATCCCAAACCAGTGCTTCTTCGCGCTCTACCATCTTCTTAGCAGCTTTAATCGTCGTCGCGTGACCACGCAGCTCCAGCTTAGAGAAGATAAATGGTTTGAACAGCTCCAGCGCCATCTTCTTAGGAAGACCACACTGATGCAGACGCAGGTAAGGTCCAACTACGATTACAGAACGGCCTGAGTAATCAACTCGCTTACCCAGCAGGTTCTGACGGAAACGACCCTGCTTACCCTTGATCATATCAGCCAGGGACTTCAGAGGACGCTTGTTAGAACCGGTAATCGCACGACCGCGACGACCATTATCCAGCAGCGCATCAACAGATTCCTGCAACATACGCTTTTCGTTACGTACGATGATATCTGGTGCACTCAGATCTAACAGTCGCTTCAAACGGTTGTTACGGTTGATTACACGACGGTACAGATCGTTCAGATCGGATGTTGCGAAACGACCGCCATCCAGCGGTACCAACGGACGCAGATCTGGCGGCAGAACCGGCAGAACCTGGAGAATCATCCACTCTGGCTTGTTGCCTGACGTATGAAAGCCTTCCAGCAACTTCAGACGCTTAGACAGTTTCTTGATCTTAGTTTCAGAATTTGTCGCTGGCAGCTCTTCGCGCATCACTTCGATCTCTTCTGCAAGATCGATTGACTTCAGCAGTTCCTGAACGGCTTCTGCACCCATGCGGGCATCGAAGTCATCGCCGAACTCTTCTAACGCTTCAAAATACTGCTCATCGTTCATCAGCTGACCGCGCTCAAGCGTAGTCATACCGGGATCGATAACAACAAAAGATTCGAAATACAGGACCCGCTCAATATCACGCAGAGTCATATCCAGCATCAAACCGATACGGGACGGCAGCGACTTCAGGAACCAGATGTGGGCAACAGGAGAGGCCAGCTCAATGTGACCCATACGTTCACGACGAACTTTTGCCAGTGCAACTTCAACGCCACACTTCTCACAGATAACACCACGGTGCTTCAGACGCTTATACTTACCACACAGACATTCGTAATCCTTTACAGGACCGAAAATCTTCGCACAGAACAGACCATCACGCTCAGGCTTAAAAGTACGGTAGTTGATGGTTTCTGGCTTTTTAACTTCGCCAAAAGACCAAGACCGGATCATCTCAGGTGATGCCAGACCGATACGGATCGAGTCAAACTCGTCGTTCTGTCCCTGGGATTTCAACAGATTAAGTAAATCTTTCATTTCATTCAGCTCCTCGGGGGAGTTGACTGCACAGCGGTTAAATCAGCTGCGCAGTAAACTATCTGTTAAAGGGTTACTCGGATTCCAGCTCGATGTCGATACCCAGCGAGCGGATCTCTTTCACCAACACGTTGAACGATTCTGGCATGCCCGGCTCCATTCTGTGATCACCATCTACGATGTTCTTATACATCTTAGTACGGCCATTCACATCATCAGACTTAACCGTCAGCATCTCCTGCAGGGTGTAGGCAGCACCGTATGCTTCAAGTGCCCATACCTCCATCTCACCGAATCGCTGACCACCGAACTGCGCCTTACCACCCAGCGGCTGCTGAGTAACCAGGCTATAAGAACCGGTAGAACGTGCGTGCATCTTGTCATCAACCAAGTGGTTCAGTTTCAGCATGTACATGTAACCAACGGTTACCGGACGGCTAAACTGATCTCCACTGCGACCATCAAACAGCGTGAACTGTCCGGTATCGCTAAGGTCTGCCATGCGTAGCAGCTCTTTAACTTCAACTTCTTTCGCACCGTCGAATACAGCCGTTGCCAGCGGAACACCGCCTTTAAGGTTCTTCGCCAGTTCCAGTACTTCGTCGTCGCTAAAGGAGCTTATGTCTTCGTGACGGCCCGACTTATATCCACCCAGCTCGCTGTTGTAGATACGGTCAAGGAATTCACGTAACTCTTTAACGGTCTCGAGACGATCACGCTCTGCCTGCAGCATCGCATTGATCTTCACACCCAGACCTTTAGCTGCCATACCCATGTGGGTCTCAAGTACCTGACCTACGTTCATACGAGACGGTACACCCAGTGGGTTCAATACAATATCGACCGGCTCACCGTTCTCATCGTATGGCATATCTTCAACAGGCATGATAACCGAGATAACACCCTTGTTACCGTGACGTCCAGCCATCTTGTCACCCGGCTGTACGCGGCGCTTAGTCGCAACGTAAACCTTGACAATTTTCAGTACGCCTGGCGCCAGGTCATCACCGGTCTGCAGCTTGTTTTTCTTGTCTTCAAACTTGGCATCCAGCTCAACTCGACGCTCTTCCAGCTGTTCCTGAGCCTTCTCCAGCATCTCCTGAGTTGCTTCATCAGCAACACGGATTTTAAACCAGTCAGACTTCTTCAGTTCAGCCAGAGCTTCAGAGGTAATCTCTTCACCCTTCTTAAAGTTTGCACCGCCTTCAGCCTTCAAGCCGCAAAGTGCGCGCTCAAGACGTTCGAAGGTAGCCTGCTCAACAATCCGCAGCTCTTCATTAAGGTCTTTACGGATACGCTTCAGTTCAGATTCTTCAATCGATACGGCACGCTCATCTTTAGGCACGCCGTCACGGGTAAATACCTGTACATCGATAACCTTACCGATAGTACCAGTCTTAACGCGCAGTGAAGTATCTTTCACGTCGGACGCTTTTTCGCCGAAGATCGCACGCAGAAGCTTCTCTTCCGGTGTCAGCTGAGTTTCACCTTTAGGCGTTACTTTACCGACCAGAATGTCACCCGGGCCTACTTCAGCACCGATATGAACAATACCGGCTTCATCCAGCTTGCCCAGTGCAGATTCGCCAACGTTTGGAATATCGGAGGTGATCTCTTCTGAACCCAGCTTAGTATCACGCGCCACACAGGTCAGTTCCTGAATGTGAATCGTCGTGAAGCGATCTTCCTGAACGACACGTTCAGAGATCAGGATCGAATCCTCAAAGTTGTAACCATTCCAAGGCATAAATGCGATACGCATATTCTGCCCCAGTGCCAGCTCACCCAGGTCAACGGAAGGACCGTCAGCCATGATATCACCGCGCTGAACAGTCTCGCCCTGACGGACGATAGAGCGCTGGTTAATACAGGTATTCTGGTTTGAACGGGTGTACTTAGTCAGGTTGTAGATATCTACACCCGCTTCGCCCGCCAGTGTTTCTTCATCACTAACGCGAACCACGATACGCGCCGCATCAACAGACTCGACAACACCGCCACGTTCAGCCGTTACACATACACCCGAATCACGGGCTACATAACGTTCCATACCGGTACCAACTAACGGCTTATCAGCACGCAATGTTGGTACAGCCTGACGCTGCATGTTTGATCCCATCAATGCCCGGTTAGCATCATCGTGCTCGAGGAATGGAATCAATGCCGCAGCTACGGATACAACCTGACGTGGAGATACATCCATGTAGGTTACTTTTTCCGGTGGCATTACGGTAAATTCATTTTGGTGACGAACAGCTACCAACTCATCGGTCAGATTGTTGTTATCATCCATTCCGGCAGACGCCTGAGCGATAACATGACGACCTTCTTCAATCGCAGACAAGTATTCAACTTCATCTGTTACTTTGCCATCAGCCACTTTACGGTACGGACTTTCCAGAAAGCCGTAATCGTTAGTGCGGGCATAAGTTGCCAACGAGTTGATCAGACCGATGTTTGGTCCTTCAGGTGTCTCGATTGGGCATACACGACCATAATGAGTCGGGTGTACATCTCGCACCTCAAAACCAGCACGTTCACGGGTCAGACCGCCCGGCCCTAACGCTGATACACGGCGCTTGTGGGTAACTTCTGACAACGGGTTGTTCTGATCCATAAACTGAGACAGCTGCGAAGATCCGAAGAACTCTTTAACTGCTGCAGCAACCGGTTTAGCATTAATCAGATCCTGTGGC
>JAIBCZ010000173.1 GCA_024679645.1 Amphritea sp. | reverse complement strand
CGACATTCGCGTCGCGCAGTGCATCAATTACATCTTGCATAATTTCTCGCTTAGAAAGCCTGGGGGTCACTCATAATCTGACAAGAAGCGATTATATCAGAGCAGTTCCAACATCGCTTCGGCACTGCTCACTTCAAAGCTCTTAGGCTCTTCAAGGTGCAAAGCAGTCACGACAGAATCTTCAATAATCATTGCATATCGCCGCGAACGGGTACCGCCAAAAGAGCCACTGTCCATATCCAGACCCAGGGCTTTAGTCAGATCAGCACCGCCATCAGCCACCATAGTAAGCTTCTCTGCGTTCTGAGCATCTGCCCAGGCCTTCATAACAAAGGCATCATTCACAGAAAGGCAAGCGATCAGGTCCACCCCTTTATCAAAAAATTCATCCGCCTTAACTACATAACCGGGCAGATGGGAGGCAGAGCACGTTGGTGTAAAAGCACCTGGTAACGCGAACAATACAACTTTCTTACCCGCGAACAGTTGGTCTGCACTGACCGCTGAAGTCTCCCCACCGGCAACGGCACTCACACTAATCGCCGGAATTTTATCACCCACTTGAATCATAATCGTTACCTTATAAAGATGTTATTTTATGCGTCGTTTTTAAGGTGCAGCATAGAACCCGGATCATCCGGTATTTCTCACTATAAAGAAAGCCTAGCAGAGCAGATAGTAAAACACACCGGGCAAAACTCAACGCACACAGCCTAAGTTGTTTCTCCCCGACAGTAAGTCGGGAGCTAGAAATTAAACCCAAAGCGTAAAACCATAAAGAACAGCATGCCCGCGACAATCGTCGTCAGTAGATCCTTACGCCAGAATGACACCAGTGCTGCAAAGACCCCCGCCAGTAACCAGGGATTATCAGGCTCGGCCCAAAGCTCTCCCTGAGGCAGCAGAATGGCAGGCATAATAATCGCCGTAAGCACCGCTGGGGGTACAAAACTTAACCCGGTGATCAGCCAGGGGGGGAAATGGACTTTTCCTGCCACGGCAAACAGCAGGTAACGCACACTAAAAGTCACCAGAAACATTCCCAGAATAAGCCCTGTTTCATTCATCAGAACACTCCTGTGCAGAACCCCGTTTCAACAGCAGATGCAATGACAGTCCCGTTGAGATACCGCAGATCGCTGCCACCATCAAACCCAACTTGTGGGGTAACCCCGTTGTAGCCATCGCCATTGCAGCGGCGACGATCACAGCTCCCCACATAGGCTTACTTTTAAGATAAGGCACCACCATCCCTATGAAAGTAACCGACATAGCAAAGTCCAGCCCCCAATGAGTCATATCCGGGAATAGCTCTCCCAGACCTATACCCAGGCCGGTACAGAATACCCAGTTACTGTACATTGCCAACCATGATCCCAGATAAAACCAGTGAGCATGGGTAGTATTTTCCTGCAGTAGAAAACGGTTACTGACCGCCGCGAAAGTTTCATCGGTCAAGCCAAACGCCATCATTATCCGCCAGCGTTGTGGCAGATGCCGCACCTTTGGTACCAGGTTAGCGGCATAGAGAATATGCCGCAGGTTAACCACAAAAGTAGTCGCAATAATAACCGGTATAGCCGCCCCTGCTGCCAACAAACCGAGGGCGATAAACTGAGCCGAACCGGCAAACACAATGACCGACATCGCCAGCGCCCCCCATGCAGACAAACCGCTGGGGCCTGCCAGGGTGCCAAAGATAATACCGAAAGGGATCGCTCCGATAATTAACGGCAGCGTCGCCTTGGCTCCCTCAAGCATCTCGTGACGCTTAATGTCTGTCATAGTCTGACTCGATATCTGGCTCCCCATACTCAGAACCTAAGGGCCATATAGATATCAGACCGACTGTAATAAGAACGGCCTTCAGGATGAACTATCTGTTGAAAACCCAGATTCTGATAGAGCTGTAACGCCCTTTCAAGCTTACTGGAACTTTCAAGAAACACTTCTGATGCCCCTACTTCCCTGGCTTTATCCAATGCGGTCATCAGTAATCGGCGACCCACACCCACCGTTTGCCAGGCTTCATCGACACCCATTTTAGAAATTTCAAATTTTCCATTTTCATGACGGGCCAATGCAACACAGCCCACTACCTCATTATCCAGTTCGTTGCAGGCAAACCAGATATATCCACCCCTGGCCAGGTAAAAGCCTTCAGGATTACCCAACGCTTCAAGGTCACGATCTGTTACTTCACCTTCAAAGTAACGTTCAAGCCAATCCATATTAAGGCGTTTAAAATCCGTCCTTAACTCAGCACTCCATCCCTGTATCACAACCTGCTGCCCCCCATGACGTCGTTCAAGCTGTTGCTGTACAGGGTCGTAAAATCCTTGTTGTTCGATTAGAGATTCGAACTCAGCAAGCGCGTCAAGAAGAGGGTGCTGTTGAGATTTTATCAGGCTATCCAGGTGAGATTGAATCGCTGACCAGACAGGTGCTATCTGTTCAAGTAGCGCTTCACTCTTCGACGTCAAAGACAGTAACTGACGCCTTTCATCTGCGGGATCTGTCGTTTTATTTAACCACTGTTCGTCCTGCATTTTACGAGCAATTTTACTGATCGCCGGATGGCTGACAGCGAGCTTCTCAGCAGCCTCAGTGACCGTCATCGCCCCCTGCTGATGCAGTAAATTAAACAGCGGAAAAAAAGATGGGTTTAGCGTTATTCCCTGACTTTGATACAGGCGAATTACATCCTGCACCAGCGCATCGGAGAGTCGCTTTAATCGGCTTCCAAGCGACAGACTGCCAAAACTCTTCATGTAATCCATAGAACAAAAGCCCTGATTCCCAAATTTTTCACAAATATATAGTATTTCTCAGAAACATAAAACAAATTACGTAACTGGTTACATAGTTTGCAATAAAAAAAGAGGGTTTTTACACCCCCTGAATGGTTGGGTTGAGCGTTGAAAAGGGAATTCAGCCTTACTAAACCTTACACAGCCTGATCAGGGCGGCTTATGACACCAGCAATGCGATCTGCATTAGCAGTGGAAATATGCCCACCAGTAAACCGCCGACAACCATCAAAATAGTTGGAATAATACCAATAACCTCAACATCCTGCTCTTCATGTGACATAAGTAAATCTCCAGTTCCGATTTAAGATATCACTCATATTGCACAAACAAGGCCAGATCAACTTTTCCCTTTATTTTCAAGCAATTAAAAAAAACAACCGTTTACAATACTTACAAGCGATGTCAAAAATGACAACATAGATGTCACTTTTGACAAACTATTCAAACTCCATCGCTTCAAAAATCCGCCCTGCATTTTTCCCGGCTAACTGTTCATAAGTTTCCAGATGCTTGTAGGGCGTTTGATCTATCTCATATGCATCCTCAAGAGCGCCATCATTATCCAATAACACAGCCACCTTACTCCGCACATATTCGAGGTAACCACGGGTATATTTATCAACTTCCATGAAATTAGTTGGCTCTCCATGCCCGGGGATAATAATCATACCTTTAGCAATGGGTTCAAACTTGCTATACCAGGTCTCCAGCCAGGCCGCGGTATCAGTATCCGGGAAAACAGGCAGCATCCGCTGATGAAACGCCATATCTCCGGCAATAAGCACATTGCGCTCCGGCACCAGAACAGAGATGTCGCCTGGACTGTGTGCAGGACCAAAACGGACTAGTTGCACTTTCAAACCACCCAAATCGATTTCAAGCTGATCACTGAAACTGCGATCGACAGCCACCAGCTCGGTGCCCGCAATCTGCTCTTTAATAATATTGCTCATCTCCTCCAGACCATCAGCGCCTTTATGTTCAATCTCTGTAATGGCATCTTCATGGGCGATAATAACCGCCCCCTGCTCCTTCCAGTAACCATTACCCAGCGCCGCATGGGATTGACCATTCTCATTAACAACATAAAGAACCGGTTTATCCGTGACCTTTTTAATTTCATCGTGCAGCGCTTTTGCCAGGAGATAGGCAGACCCTCCGTTAACCACCAGCACAGCATCCCGCCCTTCGACAAAACTGAGGTTATTGTTATGGCCGCCATTTTCATAACTAAAATATTGCGTTGCTCCAATCGCAGACCATACGCCTTCAGCTACAGCAACAGGTTTACTATAAAGCATAGATTCTGGATAACGGTCTGCCGGTGATGCTGTGGCTGTTAAAGAGACCAGAGAGAGCCATAAGCAGATGGCTATAACGGACAACCGTTCAAAAATATGGAATTGCATAATCACACACCTTAGGTTTTTTATATTTTTCTTATATAGATATAAGATAAAGGAATATAAATAAAATGCGAATAACTATCTTCGCCCATAGCGTCACAAAGACCGATGCAATCGATACCGCTATCGCCGTGAAATTAAGCTCAAGTACAGCAAGACCGAACAATAATAAATAATAAATTATTCAACTCGAGAACATCAGCGCCGATAGCTTGAACTAAGCGGTAACCATTTACAGCTAAAAGATCAGTAGTGAGGTGACATATGCCACGATACTATCTGCGGCATCCGACAGAGATTCCGATTTTTCTCAATATGGCTGAACCGCCACAAACTTTAAAGGAGGACTGCCGGGATTACAGCGCCGGCGGGCTTTCATGCATTTCAGATCGCCTTATTTATCCAGGCTCCGCCGTTCATATCACCATATCCCTCTCCCATCCCGAACAGACCGTATCTGGCCATGTGATATGGTGCCATAAACACCCCGCAGGCTATTTGATGGGTATAGGATTTGATGACCCGGACCAGGCATACACAGTCAGGATGATTGAACAGATTTGCCAGATTGAAAGCTTCCGCTTAAAACAACAACGCAATGGTCGACAGCTCAGCAACGAACAGGCGGCTGCGGAATGGATAGCGCTGCACGCGGCAGACTTTCCCACCCACGAGCAGCTGCAATAACGGTAAATAAAAACTCAGAGATGATGCTCTGCGATAAAGTCATGCAGTGAATCATAAGTCCAGTCATTACCATCAGGATGCTTATGGTCATGCTCGTTTAGCTTTTCCATCATCTGCTTAACATTATCGCCTTTCTTACGCAGCCCATGAACAAAATGAACCGCTTCATCAATTCGCTGCTTCATCTCAGGAGAGATCTCAGTACTACGCTCACCTTTCTTGCGAATGCTCACTTTAATTCCCGATTTCATGCTATGTTTCTCCTACACATT
>JAIBCZ010000025.1 GCA_024679645.1 Amphritea sp. | reverse complement strand
CTGGAACAGCAAGGACTGATAGAAACGCGCCATGGTGCAGCCAGTCGCTGCTGTAACCTGCTCGAACCTCACTTCAAGCTCACGCTGGAAGGGGTGGGGGACAACTTTGAATTTCAGCGTCAGGTGATGGAAGCTCGTGCCGCGTTAGAGGGGGAGGCCGCGTATTATGCCGCGCAGCGTGCCACAGATGAGCAGTTGCAGCGTTTGGACGAGGAGTTTCATCGCATGCAGGCCCGCAGTGAAGACACCACACTGGCGAAGGCTAAAGCAGATCTGACGTTTCATATGCAGATCGCGGAATCCAGCCACAACCTGTTGATTATTTCTTTTAGTCAGATCTTCTACAATCGCTATTTCAATGCCATTTATGGTGTGTTGTCTCGCACGCTGAAAAAGTTCGGGCGGTATCCGGACGGCATCAGTGCCCAGCACAGCCAGATCCATAAGGCGTTAATGAATCGCGATGCGGATACGGCACGCCGTGTCGCGGAAGAGCATATTCTCTACACCTTGCGCTCATTGGAAAAAACCGAGTAAGTCCTTTTCTTGAAGGATTAATCCACTTCTTACCCTATTAGATGTTGCTATGAATTCAGAAAGCGGCACTTTCTTGTCAAAAATCTTTATTGTTATAATATAACATATCATTTAATATCTGCGCCCATTCTTACCTCGTCGGTTATTTCCACGATAGCGATCACGTTTTCAGGAGTTGTTATGAAGCTTAAGTCTCTTCCTTTGTTGTTCCCGTTTCCTTTGATGGCCACGTTGGGTGTGTCTGGCCTCGTTGAGGCGGCGGACGAGCAAACCCGTATCAGTGCAACGGTGGATGCATATTACAAATCCGACAACACGGCGCTGGGCGGGCGTGAGGATGGTTTGGGCTTAGGGCACACCGAGTTATCTGTTCAGCATCAGATTGCGGATCTTTTCAGCGCCCGTTTGACAGCCATCGCAGAAGTGAATGATGTGGAGAACAACGGAGATATCGAAGAAGCTTACCTGGAAACCTTGAGTTTACCGGCGGGACTCTCGGTACGAGGCGGTCGTTTTCTGGCGGATCTGGGCTACCTGAATGGACAGCATTCGCATGCGGACAATTTTGTAGAGCGTCCTCTGGTCTACCGTGGATTTTTAGGTAATCACTACTTTGATGATGGCTTGGGTGTTCGTGCGGTATTGCCAACGAATATCTATTGGCAGCTGAGTGCGGCAGCATTCACCGGCGATCACCTGGGGAATTTTGAGTCAGGCCCTTCGGTGGGAGCGTGGACATTGGCCACCAAAGTGGGGGATGACATCGATGAATCCCAGAGTTGGCAGGCAGGGCTGAGTTATCTGCGTAACCGCATGGATCTGCATGCCGGTCATGAAGAAGAGCATGAAGAGGAAGAAGATCACGAGCATGAAGAGGAGCATGCGGGGCACAGCCATGGTGCGGCCTTCAGTGGAGAGCACATGTATATCGCGGATGCGGTGTGGAAATGGTCACCTTCCGGCAACAATAAGTCCCAGCAGCTCAGCGTTTCAGCAGAGTACTTCAAGGTAACCGACATTTCACCCGAAGCGGGTGCGGGGGATCATGACGGCTGGTATACCGCAGCAGTCTATCGTTTTGCACCTGAATGGTCTGTGGGTGTGCGATACGGTGAGTTGAATGCCCGACAGGAACACGAAGAGGGTGTGTTTGAAAATGCCGATCTACGTGAAACCACATTGATGGCCGCGTGGAATCCAACGCATACCCAAACTGTTCGTTTGCAGTACACGCATCAGGATGCCGAGGGCATTGAAGGTGAAGACAATGCGGTCACTCTGCAATACCTGATCAGCTTTGGGGCCCATGATGCGCACAGTTTCTAAACTGCTGGGGCTCGTCTGCGTCTGGCTGGTTGCGCAGCCTGCCAATGCGCTGAATATTTTTGCCTGTGAGCCCGAATGGGCTGCGCTGGCGCGGGCGTTGGCTCCGCAGGCAGATATATACAGTGCAACCCATGTTTATCAGGATCCTCACTATATTGAGGCGCGCCCGAGCCTGATTGCACGTCTTCGGCGTGCAGATATAGCGTTTTGCAGTGGTGCTGCGTTGGAGGAGGGGTGGTTGCCTGCTCTCCAGCAGCGTGCTTCCAATCCGGCTGTTCGCGAGGGCGCGCCGGGTATGTTTTATGCTGCAGATGTGGTCAGCACCATTGAAAAACATCAGGAAGCGCTGGTGGGGCGGGGGCATGTGCATGCTGAAGGTAATCCACATCTGCATCTGGACCCTGATCGGGTGCAAACGATTGCCCGGCATTTCAGTGAGCGGTTGATGCAACTTGATCCCGAGCAGGCAGCTCAGTATCGACTGACGTTTCAGGTATGGCAGAAACATTGGAAGCAGAAACGTTTGCAGTGGAAGCAGCAGGCCTTAGCGCTTTCAGGAAAATCTGTCGTTGTGCAGCACTCGACGTTCTCCTATTTACTGCGTTGGCTAAAGATAAAACCAGTTGCCGATCTGGAGCCTGCACCGGGTGTGTCGCCTACGCTCAGTCATTTGGATACGTTGACTCAGCAGCTTAAGGCTGAGAAACCGATGGCTATTATGCACAACTGGTATCAGTCAGATAACAGTGCGCACTGGCTGGCAAAACGGGTCTCAGTGCCGGTACTGGCGCTGCCTTCGACGGTCAGTGAAAAGGACGGAATTTCAACGCTTGATCAGCTGTTTGATCATCTGATCGCTGAGTTACGGAGTGCTCAGCTGTGAACGACTGGTTGATACTGCTTCCGCCGCTGGTGGCCGGGCTATTGGTATTGCTCAGCCATATGCCACTGGGTATGCAGGTGTTGCAACGCGAGATTGTATTTATTGATCTGGCGATTGCGCAGTTGGCTGCATTAGGTGGCGTCTGTGCAATGCAGTGGGAGTGGGCTTTACTCCCCGCCGAACTGATGCAGATGTTAGGTGGTATTGTGCTGGCATTAACCGGGACGTCGCTGGTGGCGCTGATCTGTCGATATCTGCCGGATTACCGAGAGGCGCTGATCGGCTTGTTGTATGCATTGTCTGCCAGCGTGCTGATGGTGTTGTTAGCCTATGACCCCCAGGGAAACCGCGCATTATTGCAGAGTCTGAATGGGGACATATTATGGGTAAGCTGGTCACAGATCGGATTGCTGGCGCTGGTGACACCCGTGGTGTGGTTTGTGTGCCGTCGTCCAATGGCAACCGGTTTTTATCCTGTTTTCGCCGTATTGGTCACAATTTCAGTGCCGATCATGGGAATCTATCTGGTGTTTTGTAGCTTGATCGCACCGGCGCTGGTGGTACGTATGTTAAACGGTCAGCAGCGTTGGGGGTGGTTGACCGGATTGCTGGGCTACCTGATTGGTTTACTCATATCACTGCTTCTGGATTGGCCAGCTGGCGCTACCCTGGTCTTGTCGGTCACGATTGTTGCTATGATCGTTGTTGCTATCGGCCGATTTGTTCAGCGTTCTGCTAATGTTTCTGCGTCTGTCACACCCTCTCCATAAAAAGCGATCAAAAATAACCCAGCGGGTTCTGGGTTAAGTGAATAGATTACGCTAGAATATGCACCGCTTTATCGTTGCAGTTGGTCTTTCGACTGCCCGATGAATACTCAATTTATCTCTCAAACATAAGACTACTTATGTGGCCTGTCGTAGGGGCCACCACTGAGCAAGGAAAAGAAATGCCTGTTATTACCCTCCCTGATGGAAGCAAACGTGAGTTCGAACAGTCTGTCACTGTTTTTGACGTAGCTGCCGATATTGGCGCTGGTTTAGCAAAAGCTACACTGGCGGGCAAAGTAAACGGTGAACTGGTTGATGCAAGTCACACCATCACCGAAGACAGTGAGCTGTCGATTGTTACGGCACGTGATGATGAAGGCCTTGAGGTGATTCGTCACTCTTGCGCGCATCTGATGGCGATGGCTGTACAGGAGCTGTTTCCTGAAGCTCAGGTGACCATCGGTCCGGTGATCGATGATGGTTTCTACTATGACTTCGCTTACGAGCGAGCATTTACGCCGGAAGACCTGACAGCGATCGAGAAAAAGATGGCTGAACTGGCGAAGAAAAACCTGCCGGTATCCCGCTCTCTGATGAGTCGTGATGAAGCGGTTGATATGTTTGGGAAAATGGGTGAAAAGTACAAGGTTGAGTTGCTGGAAGCGATTCCGGCGGATCAAGACCTGTCTTTCTACTCTCAAGGCGACTTTATTGATCTGTGCCGTGGCCCACATGTGCCATCCACCGGTCATATTAAAGCGTTCAAACTGATGAAGGTTGCCGGTGCATACTGGCGTGGTGACTCCAACAACCAGATGCTGCAGCGTATCTACGGTACGGCCTGGGGCGACAAGAAAGCGCTGAAAGCTTACTTGCACCGTTTGGAAGAAGCTGAGAAACGCGATCACCGTAAGCTGGGTAAACAGCTGAATCTTTTCCACCTGCAGGAAGAAGCGCCGGGCATGGTGTTCTGGCATCCGAACGGTTGGACGTTATACCAGCAGATCGAAAGCTACATGCGCACCAAACAGCGCCAGCACGGTTACAATGAGATCAAAACACCACAAGTTGTAGAACGCACCTTGTGGGAGAAATCCGGTCACTGGGATAAGTTTGCTGAGCAGATGTTCACGACCCACTCAGAAAGCCGTGATTTTGCGATCAAACCGATGAACTGCCCATGTCACGTTCAGGTCTTCAATCAGGGCCTGCGTTCATACCGTGATCTACCGCTGCGTCTGGCTGAATTTGGCTGCTGTCACCGTAATGAGCCATCAGGTGCGTTGCACGGTATTATGCGCGTTCGTGGTTTCGTGCAGGATGATGCGCATATCTTCTGTGCTGAGAACGCTATTCAGGACGAAGTCGCACGTTTCATCGATTTCTTGCACGAGGTCTACAATGACTTCGGCTTCACCGAAATTATTTACAAGCTGTCTACCCGTCCAGAACAACGTGTTGGCTCTGATGAGAGCTGGGACAAAGCTGAGAAGGCGCTGGGTGATGCACTGGACACCGCCGGTCTGGATTGGGATGAGCTACCAGGTGAAGGTGCTTTCTATGGGCCTAAGATTGAATTCTCTCTGAAGGATTGTCTCGGCCGTGTATGGCAGTGCGGTACGGTTCAGGTAGATTTCTCGATGCCGGGTCGCCTGGGTGCACAGTTTGTTAACGAAGAAGGTGAGCGTGAAACGCCGGTGATGTTGCACCGCGCGATTTTGGGTTCATTTGAACGCTTTATCGGTATTTTGATTGAAAACTATGCAGGTGCTTTGCCGGCTTGGTTGTCTCCGCTGCAAGCTGTAGTGATGAATATTACCGATAAACAAGGCGAATATTGCGAAAAAGTTGTCCAGCGTCTCGAAGAAGCAGGTATAAGATCACATGCGGACTTGAGAAATGAGAAGATCGGCTTTAAAATTCGCGAGCGTACTTTACAGAAGGTTCCTTTCCTTCTGGTAGTAGGTGATAAGGAAGTAGAGTCTGGATCCGTTGCCTTGCGCACTCGGACGGGTGAGGACCTCGGGACCTTATCTATAGACGAGTGTATTGCACTGCTCAGCAACAAGATTGCTGAGAAAGGGTAACTGGAAAAAATCTGATCAGGAGATAGAACCATCAGGCGTGATAACAGAAGGAACCCTCGCCGCGAGCAGGGTCCAATGATTAACGAAAATATCCGTGCGACACAATGCCGACTGATCGGTCCAGACGGTGGCCAAATTGGCGTTGTACCGTTTAAAGATGCTCTTGAGGCAGCTCAGGAAGCAGGACTTGACCTTGTACAGATCGCTGATTCCGATCCCATCGTTTGTAAAGTGATGGATTACGGAAAGCATGTGTACGAACAGAAGAAGCAGGCTGCTGAAGCGAAGAAGAAGCAGCACCAGATTCAGGTCAAGGAAGTGAAATTCCGTCCTAATACGGAAGATGGGGATTATCAGGTAAAACTACGCAACCTGATACGTTTCCTGGAAGGTGGCGATAAGGCTAAGGTAACCCTGCGTTACCGCGGTCGTGAAATGGCACACCAGGAGTTAGGCATGCAGCTATTAAACCGGATTGAAAAGGATCTGGAAGAGCTGGGTGTTGTTGAGCAGCGTCCAAAAATGGAAGGCCGCCAATTGATCATGGTCATAGCTCCTAAAAAGAAAAAGTAGTCCGGCATAAGCGTAAAACCCGTGCTGACTCTTTATGAGACAGATACGGGTTTTGTTGTTTGTTCGGGTGAAAGATAATTAACGAATGCGTGGGGATTTAGTAATGTCTAAAATGAAATCTTGCAGCGGTGCTGCAAAACGTTTTAAAAAGACTGCAAATGGCTTTAAGCATAAGCAGTCTCACACAAGCCACATCCTGACTAAGAAGTCGACTAAGCGTAAGCGTCAGCTACGTCCAATGATGCAAGTTGCAGCTGCAGACAAAGCTCTTATTAAGCGCATGCTGCCTTATATCTAAGTCGAATTATTTACAGAATCTAAGTTAGGAAGAAAGAATTATGGCACGTGTAAAACGTGGTGTTATCGCACACCGTCGTCACAAGAAGATCCTGAAAAAAGCTAAAGGTTATTACGGCGCTCGTAGCCGTGTATTCCGCGTAGCTAAACAGGCAGTTATTAAAGCGGGTCAATATGCATACCGCGACCGTCGTCAGCGTAAGCGTCAGTTCCGCGCGCTGTGGATTGCTCGTATCAATGCTGCTGCCCGTATCAATGGTTTGTCCTACAGCCGCTTTATTGCTGGTCTGAAGAAAGCATCTATCGAGATCGATCGTAAGGTGCTGGCTGATCTGGCTGTTCACGAAGCGCAAGTATTTGCTGCTATCGTTGAAAAAGCTAAAGCTGCACTGTAAGACACCCTTACCTTCTGGTAAGTATTGATCGTTGTGATAGGGGAAGGGTGCAAACTCTTCCCCTATTTTTATTTGGAGCGGTAAATGGAAAACATTCAAATCCTGTTGGCGGAAGGCAAACAGGCTGCAGAACAGGCTACAAGCGCACAAGATCTTGATCAGGTGCGGGTTCAGTATCTGGGTAAGAAAGGTCATCTTACCCAGCTGTTGAAGGGCCTGGGCGCACTGAGCCCTGAAGAGCGGCCTCAGGCGGGAGCAAAGATCAACGAAGCGAAACAGGCTTTGCAGGACGTGCTCAATACGCTGAAAGCGAACCTGGAATCTGCGGCGCTGGAAGCTAAGCTTGCTGAAGAAACGATAGACGTTACTCTGCCTGGCCGTGGTCAGTCTCTGGGTGGTTTACATCCGGTGACTAAAACGTTGCAGCGGATTGAGGAGTTCTTCGCGCGTATCGGTTACAGCGTTGCTGAAGGTCCTGAGATCGAAGATGATTATCATAACTTTGAAGCGTTGAATATTCCGTCTCATCACCCTGCACGGGCGATGCACGATACGTTCTACTTCAATGCCAATACCTTGTTGCGAACTCACACCTCCGGTGTTCAGGTGCGTACCATGGAAAGCTCTGAGCCGCCTATTCGAATCATCTGTCCGGGTCGGGTATACCGCTGTGACTATGATCAGACGCACTCACCGATGTTCCATCAGGTTGAAGGCCTGATTGTTGATAAAGATATCAGTTTTGCTGATCTTAAAGGCACGCTTGAACAGTTCCTGCGTGAGTTCTTTGAGGAAGATGTAAAAGTGCGTTTTCGTCCTTCCTACTTCCCCTTTACCGAGCCTTCTATCGAAGTTGATATCGATCGTGGCGATGGTAAGTGGATGGAAGTACTGGGTTGCGGCATTGTGCATCCGAAAGTATTTGAATATTCCGGTATCGATCCAGAAGAGTTTACCGGCTTTGCCTTTGGTATGGGGGTAGAGCGTCTGGCGATGCTTCGTTATGGCGTTAATGACCTGCGCCTGTTCTTTGAAAACGATTTGCGTTTCCTGGGCCAGTTTAACTAAGCGCTTTAATTAGGTGCTGGTGTACTGGGCTTACAGTTGAGATGCAGAAGACGTCGATGAATAGATAAGAATTTTCGGAATCAGAATTATGAAATTCAGTGAAAAATGGTTACGTGAACTGGTAAATCCGGCGACTGATACACAAGGTATTGCCGACCAGATTACGATGGCAGGCCTGGAAGTTGATGAAATCCTTCCGGTGGCAGGTCAATTTAGTGGTGTGGTAGTCGGTGAGATTCTCTCCGCGGAGCCGCATCCAAATGCAGACAAGCTGCAGGTGTGTCAGGTTTCGGATGGTGCTGAGCAGTTTCAGGTGGTCTGCGGTGCGCCTAATGCCCGTGCTGGCCTTAAAACGGCTTTTGCCAAGGTAGGTGCGGTATTAAGTTCACCTGACGGCAGTGACTTCAAGATTAAGAAAGCCAAGCTGCGGCAAGTTGAATCGTTCGGCATGCTTTGTGCGGATGATGAGCTGGGTATCTCCGATGATCATGGCGGTATCATGGAGCTGGCCGCTGATGCGTCCGTGGGCGCTGACCTGCGTGAGTTTTTAGAACTGGATGACTTTGTCATTGATGTCGACCTGACGCCCAATCGGGGTGACTGCCTGTCGATAGCAGGTCTGGCGCGTGAAGTGGGTGTGTTGAACAAAGCACCTGTGACTTATGTGAATGTTGAACCTGTGGCGCCAACCATTGACGACACTTTCCCGATTACGCTGGAAGATTCAGAAGGCTGTCCGCGTTATCAGGGACGGGTGATCCGTAATGTAAATATGGCGGCGGAAACACCGCAGTGGATGGTGCAGAAACTACAGCGTTGCGGGATTCGCTCTATCGACCCTGTTGTTGATGTTACCAACTATGTTCTGTTGGAGCTGGGTCAGCCGATGCATGCGTTTGATCTGAGTAAGCTGAGCGGCGGTATCGTTGTGCGTAAAGCGGCGCAGGGTGAGAAACTGACCTTGTTAGATGGCAGCGAAACAGAACTGAATGATAATACGCTAGTGATCGCGGATAATGACAAAGCGATCGCCATGGCGGGTATTTTTGGTGGTGAAGCGACCGGTGTTACAGCCGACTCTACGGATATTTTCCTCGAGTGTGCTTACTTTAATCCGATTACCATTGCCGGCCGTGCGCGTTCATATGGCCTGCATACAGATGCATCTCATCGTTACGAGCGGGGCGTTGACTGGCAGCTACAAAGTCGAGCCACTGAGCGTGCGACTCAATTGTTATTGGATATTGTCGGCGGTGAAGCCGGTCCTGTGGTTGAAGCGGTGGCTCAAGAGAGTTTGCCAACGGCCTCAACTGTTACTTTGCGCCAGAGCAAGGTGAATCAGGTATTGGCGTTTGAGATGCCTGCCGAAGAGATCGAAGAGATTCTGACTCGCCTGGGTATGCAGATAGCGCAAAGCGGAGAAGGTGAGTGGACTGTTCAGGTGCCGTCTTACCGTTTTGATATCAGTATTGAAGTCGATTTGATTGAAGAGCTGGCCCGCGTTTACGGTTATAACAACCTGCCGGTTAAAGTACCGACTGCTGAGCTAAATATGATCGCTCACGATGAGTCTAAAGTGACACTCAAAAGTGTTCGCAGTCAGCTGGTGGGGCGGGGTTATCAGGAAGCGGTTACCTACAGCTTCATCGAGAAAGGCCTGGCGGCTCAGTTTGATGATAAGCATGAGGCTAAAGCGCTGGCTAATCCGATCTCTGCGGAGATGGCGGTGATGAGAACCTCTATCTGGCCGGGTCTTGTTAAGGCGCTGCAATATAATCAGAATCGTCAGCAGCCCCGCGTACGGTTGTTCGAGACCGGTCAGCGTTTCCTGCCTGAAGGTGATGAGCTGATTCAGGAGAATGTTGTAGCGGGTCTGATCTGTGGCCCGCGTCAGTCTGAAGGCTGGAGTGCTGATACGGCTGTCGTAGATTTCTACGACCTTAAAAGTGACGTTGAATCCCTGTTAGAGCTGGGTGGCTGTGCTGAACAGTTTAGTTTTGCTGCCGAACGGCATGTCGCTTTGCATCCCGGGCAGTCTGCAGCCATTCTGCGTAACGGTAGCATCGTGGGTTACATGGGCGCATTGCATCCTGAGCTTATAAAGTCTCTGGGACTGACCGGGCCGGTATTCCTGTTCGAAATTGTTCAGGCGGTCTTGCTGGATGGTGAGTTGCCACGCTTTAATAACTTGTCTAAGTTCCCTGAGAGTCGTCGTGACCTGGCCTTGCTGGTTGACGAGAAAGTAGCTTTTGCTGATATCCGTAATCTGGCTTTGCAGAAAGGCGGCGAGTTCCTGAAAGCAGCGACATTGTTCGATGTTTATCAGGGTAAAGGTGTTGAACCTGGTCAAAAAAGCATCGCTCTGGGCTTGACCTGGCAGCATCCTTCGCGCACTCTTAATGATGAAGAGATCAACGAAGTCATTGATTTTGTTGTGTCTGCACTGAAAAATGAGTACGGTGCTACATTAAGAGAATAATCAACAGGGGTGTTTCTGATGGGCTCTTTGACTAAAGCAGAAATGGCTGAGCGCCTGTATGAAGATCTGGGGCTTAATAAGCGGGAAGCTAAAGAGATGGTCGAGGCCTTCTTTGATGAGATCCGTATGAGCCTTGCTGAAAACGAGCAGGTAAAACTCTCGGGTTTTGGTAACTTTGATCTGCGTGATAAACGTGAACGTCCGGGACGGAATCCTAAAACCGGTGAAGAGGTGCCTATCTCTGCCCGCCGTGTTGTGACCTTCCGTCCGGGTCAGAAGTTGAAAGAACGTGTAGAGGCTTATGAAGGAGACTGATCTAGTCTCGGATGATCTGCCCAGTATTCCCACAAAGCGCTATTTCACCATTGGTGAGGTAGCGCGTTTGTGTGAGCTAAAGCCTCATGTACTTCGGTACTGGGAGCAGGAGTTTGAGCAGATAAATCCGGTTAAGCGTAGCGGACGACGTTATTACCAGCGTCAGGATGTATTGATCATCCGTCAGATCCAGGGCTTGCTACATGATCAGGGTTATACCATTAGCGGTGCGCGCCAGTGGTTGAATGGTGATCAGGCTGTTGATGATACCGCTCGTTATAAGCAGCTATTGAAGCAAACGATTACAGAGCTTGAAGATATTCGTAAGCTACTGAAATCTGTGAAGTAAACCTTCAATACTTCTAATTAAGTTCTTATTAAAAAGTTCTTTTCAGACGCTGAGTGTTGGCGTAGTATAGCCACCTCTGTTTGAGAGCTGAACTGTTTGGATGTTTAGTTTCTCATCGTCGGGACATAGCGCAGCCTGGTAGCGCACTACTCTGGGGGAGTAGGGGTCGTGGGTTCGAATCCCGCTGTCCCGACCAATTCTTTTAAAAAGCCTGCTATCAAGCGGGCTTTTTTGTGTCCGGGATACTTGTTATTCCTGTCAGTAATGACTTGAAGTGCTTAGGTGCTGTTTATGTGTCTCCTCCATACTGAGTTATTCTGCAGTCTGTGGAGTTTTGTTAGTCGCTTTACGTCCCCGCCATAAGCTCTCTGCCGTAAACATAATCAGGCCCGCCCAGATAAGGCCGAAGGTCACTAGTCGATTGCTATCCAGAGGTTCGTGATAGACAACGACGGCCAGAAAGAAGGCGATCGTTGGGGCGATGTACTGCAACAGGCCATTGAGTGTCAGCGTGAGGCGTCGAGCACCGGCAGCAAAGAAGATGAGCGGCAGACTGGTAACAATACCTGCAGCGATAAGTAGCCAGGATGTTTCGATACTCGCTGATAGAAAGGCTAACTGATCATGCTGTTTCAACCAGAATAGATAGGCCAGAGCGAAAGGGCTCAGTAGCAGGGTTTCAATCAGTAGCCCAGAGAAGGGATCTATATCCATTCTTTTGCGTAACAGGCCGTAGACACCGAAACTGCACGCCAGTATCAACGCAACCCAGGGGAGACTGCCGAGCAGGAGGAGCTGATAAACCACCCCGGCAGCGGCTATCGAGATGGCTGCCCATTGGGCTTTGCGCAGACGTTCACCGAGAAAAACCATGCCGAGCAATACGCTAATAAGCGGGTTGATAAAATAGCCCAGTGACGCCTCAAGGATTCGATCCTGTCCGACTGCCCAGATAAAAACTAACCAGTTCAAAGAGATAACGGTGGCTGAAGCAATCAGGCCAGCCAATAGTTTTTTCTGGCGTAGATGGTTAATGCACGCCTGCCACTTACCTGACGTGGCGACGAGCAGAGCCAGGAACAGGGCTGACCAGATTATTCGGTGGGCGACTACTTCGAATGGGCTGACAGAGGCGACACTTTTAAAGTAGATTGGCACCAGCCCCCACATGCCATAGGCGGTGAGTGCAAAGAGTATCCCGCGGTGTCGCTCCTGTGTTTCGGTGAGCATTCAGGCCTCCCGGGGGGCTGAAGAAATAGGGTGGTGTAGCCAGCGGCGTTGGAACGCTTCTGAGGTATGGTTCAGCCAGCGGGTCATAATAGCGACAAACAGAAAACTAAAGGCGAGCCGTGCCCATAAAACACCAGAGAGGTCAGCCCCAAGGGTCATTACCAGCAGGGTGTCTTCAATGATGCTGTGGCACAGGCTGAGCAGACAGAGCGCGGAAAAACAGTCTTTAGGGCTGATATGACCGCTCTGAGCCTCGCGGATGAGCAGCCCTCCGCCGAAAGACAGACCTAATGTGACGCCTATGATAGTTAAGGAGGTTGCCTGAGTGCTGATTCCCAGTAATCTCAACAGAGGTTGTAACAGCCAGATCATCAGTCGTTCGATATGTATCCAGCGGAGAAAACGCAGCAGGCTCATCAGCGCAGTAATGATCAGAATGATCATCGCAAAGCTCTTTAGCTGACTGATTCCCCAGCTGAGCAGGCTGTCGTCTATTTGGGGTGTCTGCCAGATCAGCTCAACCGGCTGCTGCAGCCAGCCGCCGTACTGATAGCTCCAATGTAGTAATGCACCCAGCACCAGTGCTGAGATAATACGTATCAGTAAAGCCACAAGAATCCTGACGCCCGCTTTTTGCACAATACGCACTTCAATCGGCAGGCTGTGAGCAAGTAGCAGCATGCTGCTAAGGACCGTAACTTGAGCGACCGTCAGGTTCTCCTGAGGAGCCAGCTGGAAGAAAATAAGCATGCCACCATAGATATTGGTTAGCAGCGTGGTCGTCCATACCAGCCCCATGGACTCGGGGAGTCCGACCAACTGCATAACCGGCTCCAGAGCCAGACTGATGTAAGGGATTGCGCCCAGCTCCTCCAGCGCTTTGACAGCGATTAAAACAGGAATCATCAGCTTAAAGAGCAGCATACAGACGTCATAGATCTCCCGTGCGAGGCTGGGGAGGGTACTGGAGAAGAAATAATTGACTTGCTTGTGCATAATCTTGTTCCGCTATGCTCTGAAAACAGGGACTAGTCTAAATGAGATTTCTGTCCTAAGGTTTCAATAATCATCATAAAACGAAATAATATTTAATTTTAAGCTGCTTTACTTTTTATAAATTAATTAATGTGATGGGTATATGTCATTTGAACTAGATCGACTCGATCGAAGCATTCTCAATATTCTGCAGCGGGATAGCCGAATCAGTAACCTGGCTCTGGCTGAACAGGTTGGCTTGTCTCCCCCAGCTTGTTTGCGCCGGGTGCGCCGCCTGAGAGAGGAGGGGGTGATCATGGCGGAAGTGGCACTGATTAATCCGCGTATGGTGGGGCGTAATATCAACATCATTGTTGAAGTAGAAATGGTCAGGGATCAGCTGGATATCTACGACGCTTTTAAAAGAAAAATGGATGGCGCACCTGAAGTCACTCAATGTTATCAGGTCACTGGTGAGGTTGATTTTCTCTTGATGCTGATGGTTGAGGATATGGAAAGTTATGAGGCCTTTACCCGTAAATATCTGTCTACCGATGCTAATCTGAGTAAGTTTCGCACACTGATCTCTCTGCGCCGGGATAAATTCAGCACGGCAATACCGTTATAAGAGGCGGATTTTTCATATCAAATGAATCGGACTAGGACTATTTGTTGATAACCCTGACTGATATATATCAAGCAGTAATAAGCTTATATCTATATAATGATTTTTGGTTATTAATTAGACAGTGAGGGTTGCGGTAGCGCGGCCTGGGTTTGGTGTAGGTATGAATTTTGAGTGGCTTATCGATTATCTGGGCGAGTCAGAGACCATGGCGTTTGGTGGTCTGGTATTGGGTTTTATGTTCGGTATATTTGCTCAGAGAAGCCAGTTTTGCCTCAGGGCGGCTGTTTTAGAGTTCTATCAGGGGAAGCTTGGGCCGAAAGTTGCTATCTGGCTGTTAACGTTTTCGGCCGCGGTACTGGGGACGCAAACTTTATTATCGATGGGTGAGCTGGATATATCCGATTCCCGCATGCTGGCTTCGTACGGTAGTCTCTCGGGTGCGGTTATTGGAGGCATCTTGTTTGGTTCGGGTATGGTGCTGGCCCGGGGTTGTGGTGCGCGTTTATTGGTATTAGCTGCAACTGGCAACCTGCGGGCGCTTTTTTCAGGGCTTCTGTTTGCAACTGCAGCTCAAGCAACCTTGCGGGGTATTTTTGCTCCAGCCAGGGACGAGGTAGCGGGTAGTTGGTTGCTGCATGATGATGGTGGGCTGGAAGCGCTGTCATATTTAGGTTTAGGGGAGTATGCCGGGTTCTATATCGGTCTTGTATGTGCGGTAGTAGCGATACTTATCGGGGTGCGAAGCAAACTGAAGGCCTGGGGATGGATTGGTGCAATTGGTGTGGGAAGTATGGTCGTCGGCGGATGGTGGTTTACTTATCATATGTCCTACCAGTCATTTGAACCCACGCAGGTTGAAAGTATGACGTTTACGGGGCCTTCTGCGGATACTCTGATGTATTTTCTGACGCCGGGTGGTGCGCCGATGGACTTTGATGTGGGGTTGGTGCCAGGGGTCTTTCTGGGGTCATTCTTAGCCGCCATTTTATCTGGCACCTTCAAACTGCAAGGCTTCAAAGATGGTCGCAGTATGGTGCGGTATATTGTCGGCGCAGTGTTCATGGGTGTTGGTGGCATGTTGGCGGGTGGCTGTGCCGTTGGCGCAGGGCTTACCGGTGGCTCGGCGTTTTCCATCACCGCCTGGATTGCCCTTGCTTCTATGTGGGCTGGAGCGGGTATCACGTACTTCAGTCTGGATCGCAGGGCCGAGCATGCCGAGCAAGCATTGGTGGATGCTCAGGCCGCAGGTAAACTGGATGCAGATGCGGTTGCTGTTAATGAGCATTTGGAAAAGGAACCCGTAACTTCATAGTGAATAACTGAAAATTATCGGGATGAAAAAAATGCGACAAAAATTCCCTAAAGGGGTTGACCAAAACTGGGCATATCAATAAGATACGCCCCGTCTTCTGGAAACAGAGTCACTCAGCGTCCCATTCGTCTAGTGGCCTAGGACACCGCCCTTTCACGGCGGTAACAGGGGTTCGAACCCCCTATGGGACGCCATCTTTTTTGACGCGGAATTAGCTCAGTTGGTAGAGCGGAACCTTGCCAAGGTTCAGGTCGTCGGTTCGAGCCCGATATTCCGCTCCAATCTCTCGTATCAATCCCCTGTTTATATTAATCTGTATCAATCTTCTACTTATCTCTATAGTCATTCTGAGAATACTTTCTACTATTTATTTTCAGTGTTTTTTGCTCTGTTTTTTCTGTGTGCTTCAGTTGTTTCATTACGATGACTTTTTTGTTGTTTTTCTCTTGACGAAGGTTGGGTTAGTCATTAATATACGCGCCTCCTCTGACGAGGAAAGTTACAAATGTGACTGTGTCCCATTCGTCTAGTGGCCTAGGACACCGCCCTTTCACGGCGGTAACAGGGGTTCGAACCCCCTATGGGACGCCACCTTTTGTAAAGCGGAATTAGCTCAGTTGGTAGAGCGGAACCTTGCCAAGGTTCAGGTCGTCGGTTCGAGCCCGATATTCCGCTCCAGACTTTATGTCTGTTTGTTTTATTGCGTCCCATTCGTCTAGTGGCCTAGGACACCGCCCTTTCACGGCGGTAACAGGGGTTCGAACCCCCTATGGGACGCCACTTTTTCTTTATACTATCCTTCCTTTTTAAGCTCATATCTGTCAGTCCCCATATTGAATAGATTTTTTCTATAGATCATGTTTT
>JAIBCZ010000261.1 GCA_024679645.1 Amphritea sp. | reverse complement strand
TATCCGTCGTAGCTGATCGCTATGGCGGTGCTCCCAACAGAAAACGCCCTGCCAGACTCCTAATAACATCACCCCATCCTTCACCGGAATCGATAGCGTCGTAGCGGTTAAGGCTGACTTTATATGTGCGGGCATATCATCTCTCCCCTCAAAAACATGGGTATACAGCGAGTCTCCTTCAGGCACAAGACGATTTAACCAACGCTCCAGATCGTGCTGAGCACTGGGATCTGCGTTCTCTTGTATCGTCAGACTGGCGCTGGTGTGCTGAATCAACAACGAGCAAAGCCCCTCCTTCACGCCACTTTTCGCGACCAGTTGACGTAGCCGATCCGTAAACTCGTACAGCCCCTGCCCCTGGGTTTTAATACTGATGACCTCAACCACTGCTAATTACCTCCAATAAAAATGCCCCGCCAGAGTATCTCCGACAGGGCATTATAATTACAGTATAGAAACTAAAATTTCTATTTAAAGCACCCGGTTGTTATTCATAAACTTGCTTTCCGCGCTGGGCCCAGAGCCATCAGCATACAGAGTTACACCGGACTTCAGGCAGATTGTCAGGTTCATATGCGAGGCTTCTGTTTCTTTCGGCAACAGGTTCTCAACGACCGACTTCTCTTCCAGCAACTCAAGCTCCGTCGCTGTGAGCTGTTTGCGGCTGAAATCGCTGATATCCAGGCCATGCACAATCTGATAACGCCCATAATTACAGCGCACAGGAAAAGAGAAGAACACGCCCTTTTGGATGCCGTAGCTACCGTCACTGAGAATACCCATACTAACGATCTCACCCGGATCAGTACCCTGGCTCCAGTTATGCATCTGATCAACAATCGCCTGCGCTGCTGAAGCCGCACTGGAGAGCCCGCGAGCTTTAATAATCTCACTACCCCGCTCTTGCACCCGGGGAATGAACTGATCCCGGTACCAGGCCGTATCAATCTGCCCCATTGCAGGCACGCCAAACACAGTGGCATGGTGAAGATCCGGGTACTGAGTCGGAGAGTGGTTACCCCAGATGATAATATTCTGAATATCACGAGCGGTCACACCGCACTGGCTGGCAAGCATACCTCTGGCACGGTTATGATCTAAACGTGTCAGACAGGTAAACTGAGAGGGGCTGAGATCCGGTGCATTTCGACTGGCAATGAGAGCGTTCGTATTAGCCGGATTGCCCGTCACCAGAACCTTGACGTCACGGTTGGCAAAATCATTAAGCGCCTTACCCTGACGAGCAAATATCTCTGCATTTACTTCAATCAAATCACTGCGCTCCATACCCGGACCACGGGGACGGGCACCAACCAGCAACGCAAAATGACAATTGCTGAAGCCTTCTTCTACATTGTCATGCAATGTAATCGTGTGCAGCAATGGATAAGCACAATCTTCCAGCTCCATCGCCACTCCGCGCAGGGACTCCATCGCATCAGGTAACTCAATCAGCTGAAGAATAACCGGCTGGTCCCGGCCCATCATCTCGCCGGCAGCAATTTTAAACAATAAACTATAACTAATGGCACCCGCAGCGCCTGTAACCGCTATTCGAACTGGCCTTCTCATGCTCTATCACCTACTCGTTATTTTTATATTCTTATCAGACAAGCTAATACGAAAGTATAAAGCATAGTTTTTATATTGTAACTACTTCAAACTGATGAATTAGAGTCGGGCTTAGGTATTAGAAACAGCATTGAGGAGGGAGTAAGAACCTACAGACCTCTGTACGCATTCTGACGCAGTATAATGCGCTCGGGCGTATCGATAGCGGTTCTGAGCTGTCCGAGCATCATCTCGAGATCCTTGTTCAGAACCCCCTTTAATACCAGAAAATTAGAGGCATGATCACTGCGAAAAATGGTTTTATCGAGCCTAAGCTCAGATAACAGAAGTTCCATCTCCTGAAACAGCTGACGCTGAGTCAGCAGCGTAAAGTCGCCACCATAGCCCTCTATTAAGCGTTGATAACCACTTCTGGAAAACAACACGAGTGTCGACAGAAAGTCAGGTTTTACTTCGTTAATCAGGCGCGCTGAAGAGAGTGCATGCTGCTCACTAAAGCGCACACCACCCAACCCGTTAATCAACATGACAGAGGTTCGGATGCCGGCCTCTTTAGCTTTTAACAACGCATCTCTTGTGCTGAGATAGGTTTCATCTTTTTTGATGTAGCCGAGAACTTCGTCATCCCCACTCTCTGCCCCGACATAGATAAGCGTCAGACCCAGCTCACGCAATATACCAAGCTCTTCTTCGCTTTTATTCTTAAGATTAGAAGGCAAAGCGTATGCTGACACCCGGGTCACATCAGGCAGGTAAGTACGAATAGCCTCAAGCACCTTTTTCAACCGCTTGAAAGACAGCACCATTGCATCGCCATCCCCCAGGAAAATTCTACGCACTCCCTGCAACTGCTTACCGCAGCGAATAATTTCTTCAACTATCTGAGATTCGCTCTTTGGTCTGAACTTTTTCTGCGGATCTGTGTACATATCGCAATAAGTACACAGATTCCAGCTACAGCCATTGGTGATTTGCAAAATAAGCGAATTAGCTTCGCTGGGAGGCCTGAAAACCGGTTCGATATAGTCCAAAGGAGGATAAATCATATTCACTTAGCCGCCGCTTTACTGAAAAGCCGATCAAAATTGTGAGTGGTGATCTTAGCCACCTCCTCGATGCGCAGCCCTTTAATATCAGCGACGCACTGAGCGACTTCAACAACATACTGAGGCTCATTAGGCTTGCCGCGAAAAGGCACCGGGGTAAGGTAAGGAGCATCCGTCTCAATTAGAATATTTTCAATCGGCACCTGACGCACAACCTCGCGTAACTCGTCCGCGTTACGAAACGTGATAATACCCGAGAACGAGATCATATAGTTCAGATCTATTGCTTGTCGCGCCATTTCCCAGTTTTCAGTGAAGCAGTGGAGTACTCCGCCCACCTCAGGGTCCGCATGCTGTCGCAAAATACTTAAAGTATCCTCACGGGCATCGCGGGTGTGTACAATCACCGGTAAACGAGTCTCAGAAGAAGCTTGTAAGTGACGGATAAAGCTCTCTTTTTGCAGCTCTACAGTATCCTGAGAGTAAAAATAATCGAGGCCCGTTTCACCTAAAGCTACAACTTTCGGATCTGAAGCATGATTCAACAAGAAAGAAAGCTCAGGAAT
>JAIBCZ010000230.1 GCA_024679645.1 Amphritea sp. | reverse complement strand
TCATTACAGGCATGAATACATTCACTGCATTGAGTACAGGTAAACTTTCGACGTTTAATACTGCGCGTCGGTAATCGCATCGGACAGGCCGCATCGCAGGCACTGTTACAGTCTTTACACAGATCTGCCCGCTGACTGTCAAAGCTCACCATTAATGCCTTGGGGTTCGCCATCCAAAGCAAGCTTTGCATCACGCCTAACGCACAGCCAAACTTGCAGAACAAATGGCGGGCAAACAGGAAATCACTAAGAAAAACCAGTGTCGCCACGCAGATGAAAATCGCGCTGCCACCTCCTAACTGCATCTGCAGCAAATCCTGGTAAAGCTCCCGCGGTGGCACCAGATACCCGAGTAAACCTATCGACCACACCAGCGCCATCAGCGTGCTGCTACAGACCAGCACCAACCAGGCTGTTCCACTGTGAGGTTTGCTGCCCTTTTCCCAGACGGTCGGCCGGCCAATAAGCTTTTGCATCAACCCGTTAATCAGCTCTACAACCGAGAAATGAGGGCATAACCAGCCACAATACAGACGCCCATATTTAGCAGCAACCCAGATACCGGCAGCCACCAGCACTACGATCGGCAGCAGTACCCTAATCAGGATCTGAAACGCGGCATCCGTATCCGTCGCCCCGGCAATCGCTTCATCGATTCCTAACCCCAAAGGCTGACCAAAGAGAATAAAATGCCCTTCCGTCAGGTCATAGCGAAACAGATTAGTGATCGGTGCAATCAGAAACAGGAGGAAAAAAGCGGTACGGCTTAGATTACGATAGAACTGTTGAGGCTGAAGCATCACAAAGACCCGATATAGCCCCCACCTGCGGTGGGGGCTGCAGTGTCGGATTAGCTGGAAACTACGTTTTCAGCTGGCGTCAGACGGGCTTCTTCACCTTTAACAAAGAAACTTGCGATATAGGTGAACAGACCGGCCAGGAAGACCAGCCCAGCCGCCTCACGCATCCAGTAGAACATCGCGAGTTGATCCTGCACCACCATGAAAGCCTGCGGTGTTTCACTATAACGCTGCAGATAGACCTGCAGGATGCCGGCACCCGTCAGGAACAGGGTGATGAATACCATCGAGACAGTCATCAGCCAGAAGCCCCACATCTCAACAACCTGAGACTTATTGCTGTTGGCCGCATCACGACCGTTCAGAATAGGCATCGCGTAAGAGATCATCGTCAGTACAATCATTACGTAGGCACCGTAGAACGCCATATGACCGTGCGCTGCAGTGATCTGAGAACCGTGAGTGTAGTAGTTCACCGGCGCCAGCGTATGCAGGAAGCCCCATACACCAGCCCCCAGGAAAGCCATGACCCCAGTACCCAGCACCCAGAGTGTAGCAGCACGGTTAGGATGTTGACGGCGACGCTTGTTCACCATATTAAAGGCAAACAATGTCATCATAAAGAACGGTATAGGTTCCATTGCAGAGAACACAGAGCCGATCCATAGCCAGTAATCCGGCGTACCAATGAAGAAGTAGTGGTGGCCTGTACCCAACAGGCCTGTAATCAACGCCATCGCGATAATGACATACAGCCACTTTTCGATTACTTCACGGTCTACCCCGGTAATCTTAATCAGCGTAAAGGCCAGAATTGAACCCAGAATCAGTTCCCAAACACCCTCTACCCACAGATGCACAACCCACCACCAGAACATCTTGTCCAGCACTAAGTTAGTAGGGTTGTAGAAAGAGAACAGGAAGAATACGGCCAGACCGACCAGCCCCATCAGCAACACCATGGAAATAACTGTCTTGCGACCGCGCAGGATAGTCATACCGATATTGAAAATGAAGCCCAGTACCACAATCACTATACCTATCTTGGTAATAGTCGGCTGTTCAAGGAACTCTCGTCCCATGGTCGGTAACAGATCATTACCAGTAATTTCTGCCAGGGTCGCATAAGGTACGGCCAGGTAACCAACAATCGTCAGCGCGCCAGCCACCAGGAATACCCAGAACAGGATGAGCGCCAGCTTTGGCGAGTAAAGCTCCGTCTCTGACTCTTCGGGCACCATGAAATAGGATGCACCCATAAAGCCAAATAGCAGCCATACGATCAACAGGTTGGTATGCACCATACGGGCAACGTTGAACGGGATCTCAGGGAACATGAAGTCCCCGATGACATACTGCAATCCCATGATGACACCGAACAGAATCTGTCCGACGAACAGGCCAATTGCCGCAATAAAATACGGTTTGGCAACTGACTGTGATGAATACTTCATAATTGCCCCTTAGCCCTGAATATTTGGTGGCCAGTTGTTAGTATCAATTTCTGAAGAGTACTTCAGGAATTCTGCAATAGCGTCCAGCTCTTCCTCACTCAGGTTAAACTGAGGCATGCTGCGACGTCCGGGAATACCATCAACAGGCCGGCTCTTAATAAACCCTTTGATCGCTTCTTTACTACGACCAAAGCGCTCATATACATTGCCCAGTTCAGGCGCAAAATATGCCCCCTCACCCAAAAGGGTATGGCAACCGATACAGTTATTGTCTTCCCAGACTTTCTTTCCCAGAGCAACCTCCGGTGTAATATTCTGACGATTATCCCGTTCTGGGAGCACCGTCACCGTATGCGTGGACAAACCAATCAACATCAGCAGGAAAAAAAGACTCCCGCCGTAGAAGATATTTCTGGCCATCGACTTGGTAAATGTTTGATTCATTAGGTATCTCCAAACCCTTTCCAGAGCAACCAAACGCTCTGGACCCTTCGACAGTATTATTTGCTGGCCGCTATTGTCTCAAGCCTCCTGTTACCAGCCTTGACCATAATCAATAATGGAAAAATACTTGATAAAAACTGTCGGTTTTGTTTCGGTAGAGATATGAAGACATTTAGGAAACAGCAATCTAATCTGGCCATCGCTGCTCAGGCCCTTTATCTGCTGAACCTGCTGGCGCTGCCAGGTTTATCACTGCTGGTGTTGATCGGGCTTTTAATAAAGTATAAAAAAACTACTGATCAGCTGGGACGCTGTCATCTGTATCAGGCGGTTTTGCTCAGTCTGTGGGGATTGGCACTACTGGTCGGCGGGGGACTGCCGCTCTGGCTATTGCTGCAAGACAGTCCGACAGGGATCACAATGACTCTGCTCTATCTGATAGTGGTGCATACCGGTTTTGTTCTGCTGGGGATAATCGGGCTGGCCAAAGCGATCAGCGGCCAGCACTTTCACCCCAGTCGCAGGCGCTGTGCTTGACTGCCAGGACTGATAGACAGTCTGCTACAGGTACAAGCTGTCACTTCATACACTCTAAACTCAGATCAGATTCGCTTTAGAACGCGCATCCGCTGCACCCTGATGATCACCACCATCGGAGCGAATATCAGCGATCAGAAACCACAATTTACGCTCCATTGCAGAACGGCCTCGAGCCAGAGCCAGGCCCTTTAACGCCAGTTGTTCAGCCTGCAGGTACTGACCCTGCTGACGTCGCAGGTCTGCCAGTTGCAGATAGACCTGAGGGTCGCGGGGCGCGATGCGCTGAGCCCGCTCTAAACTACTTTGCGCCGCACGGTATTCACCCTGGTTTTGTTGTTGGCGGGCACCGTCTAACAATGCAACCACCGCGGGGTTCCTTTTGGTTACAGGTACAGGCGCCGCTACTTCACTAGTCACCACCGTAAATCCCTTGCCAGTCGCCACCGGCGTAGTCACTGCAGTTTCTGAACTGGCATTACTATCAATCGACACTTCGCTGCCTGACACAGAGCGATCTTCTACCGCTGGATTCAGGTTGGCATTCCCGCCGATACAGCCACCCAACAACAAGGTTAACGCTATCCCTGAGCCTGTACTGATAATCTTTTTCATCTGTATTATTCCGATCTGAACCAGCGCTTGAACAACTCAAGCGGATTACTAACAATAGTATCACCGCAGCCGGATGATTCCTGAGGCTCTGACCCCTTAATAAAGGGCAGTTGCCGGGCGCCTTC
>JAIBCZ010000091.1 GCA_024679645.1 Amphritea sp. | reverse complement strand
TGATAATCTTTTTCATCTGTATTATTCCGATCTGAACCAGCGCTTGAACAACTCAAGCGGATTACTAACAATAGTATCACCGCAGCCGGATGATTCCTGAGGCTCTGACCCCTTAATAAAGGGCAGTTGCCGGGCGCCTTCACAGCCTTTTCCAGACATCAGCCCGGTAGCATCTTCCACCCAATGATACTCGATATCCTCAGGTCTTTCTGCCATAAATGGCTGAGGGCGTGACTGCTTCATAAACTCAGTCCAGACTCGTAAAGCACCACTACTGCCGGTCAGTGGCAGAGGCTTGTTGTCATCTAATCCTAACCAGACTACTGCCAACCGATCACCAGCAAAGCCAGCAAACCAGCTGTCCCGCTGATCATTGGTGGTGCCGGTCTTACCCGCCACAACCAACTCTTTAGGTAAACGGCTATAGACCGAGCGGGCTGTCCCCTCAGTCACAACCTCCTGCAGGGCATACTGAATCAGATGTACCGGCCCACCTGCGACGGTCTGCATAATGCTGAACGGATAGCGTGATAGCTCCTCGTTATGACTATCGGTTACCATCCGAATCGCCCGCATCGGCACCTGAAAACCATTACCTGCGATAGTCTGATATAGCTGAGCAACTTCCAAAGGCGACAAGGCGGTCGACCCAAGCAACATAGATGGATAGGCTTTGACATCCCGCTGCAGCCCTAGTCGTTTAAGCATATCGACTACTTTTCCTGTACCTACTTCAAGTCCCAGGCGAGCGGTCGACTGGTTATAAGAGTGAGCTAAGGCGCTATGCAACGGCACCAGACCGTGGCTACTACGGCTATAGTTTTTGGGCTGCCAGACATCACCATTGGGGAGTTCCACATCAATCGGTTCGTCCTCTATGATCGAAGACAGTGTGTAGCCCTCCTCCAGCGCGGTCAGATAAACCGCCGGCTTAATCAGCGACCCAACCGGGCGAAGGGCATCCAAAGCCCGGTTAAAACCCTGATAACGAGTATTTCTGCCACCGACAACCGCCAGCACTTCGCCGCTCAGGGGGTTACTGACCACCATACTGCCTTCCAGCTCTTTTACCGGCTTACCGTGGCGTTTCTGAAGTTTAGCAACCACCTCGACCAAACTGCGTTCGGCGCGTATCTGCGCGATCGGATCCAGCGCAGTAAAGACCCGCAAACCTTCACTATTGAGCGCTTCTTCCGGATACTCTTCCCGCAACTGGCGTTTCACCAGATCCATGTAGGCCGGATAAGCGCCTTTCAGCAGGCTTTGTTGCTTAACCACGCCCAGCGACTGCTTTTCAGCCTTCATCCGCTCTGCCAGGGTGATATTACCTTGCTCCTGCAACACTCTAAGCACCAGATTACGACGCTGGGTCGCACGCTGTGGATGTCGCCGGGGATCATAATAGGATGGGCCTTTTACCATCGCGGCCAATAACGCAACCTGATGCAGTTTGAGCTCTCTTATTGGTTGCGCAAAGAAATACTGGCTGGCCAGGCCAAAACCGTGGATCGCTCGCGCGCCCTCCTGTCCCAGGTAAACCTCATTCAGGTAAGCCTCTAGAATTTCGTCTTTGCTGTAGTGCAGATCCAGCAGCATCGCCATCGGAATCTCTGCCAGCTTGCGACTCAGCGATCGCTCAGAACTCAGATAGAAGTTCTTTATCAACTGCTGCGTCAGGGTACTGCCTCCCTGTACAAACCGTTTCGCCTTAACATTGGCTACCATCGCCCTGGCGATCCCCCGGGGAGACACACCGTAATGGCTGTAATAGTCCCGATCTTCGATGGCGATAAGCGCATCAACCAGATAGGTGGGTGCCTCAGATAGCTGAATCAGGTCCCGGTCTTCATTGTCTCTGGGATAAATGCCGCCAATCAGGGCTGGCTCTAAACGCGCCAGTGGTAGCGATCTACCGGAGGCATCACGGATAGCACTCAACTGATTGCCACTAAACTCTATTAACAGCTTACGCGCATCTTCCGGACCATCGGGAAAATCAAAGCCCCGTGTGTAAACCCGTGCCCGGGAACTGGCCCATTCTGCGCTGCCGGGTTGTGCAGCTCTGGCTGTAAACTGATAGCCCAACCCTTTCAATTCAATTTTCAGATCTTCACGGCTGAGGTTCTGTCCCGGAAAGAGCTCCAGCGGACGCGCGTAAACCTTAGCAGGTAATGCCCAGCGCTTACCCTCAAATTTAGCCTTCACCTGTGCATCAAGATAAACCAGCCCCGCCCCGGCAACGACCATGAAAACCAGTGTCAGCTTCAATAATAATTTAAAAAGACGTCGCTTCCAGGACGGCTTTTTCGACGGCGTTTTACGACTCTTTTGGGCTCGGGATGAAGCTGCCCCTCTCTTTTTTGCCATTGGCTACGTATAATCCTCTATAAATCCGGCAACTACTTATTCAATTACTCATCGGCTACTAACTAAATCAATGACTCAAGCACTGATCACAGCCCTGTCAGATCCAAACAATTATCCCCATCCGGTCTCTGATATCCGGGTGATAGAGACGCATATCTCCTGGGTAATTCTGACCGGCAAGATCGCTTACAAAATCAAAAAGCCTGTGAATTTCGGGTTTCTTGATTTTACCAGTCTGGAGAGCCGCAAACACTACTGTAATGAAGAACTACGCCTTAATCAGCGATTAGCCCCGGATATTTATCAACAGGTTGTCTCTATTTGTGGCTCAGCGGCAAATCCCACCTTAACGAAGAGTGAATTAACCCCGTCTGAACTAACCGATGAACCTTTCGAGTATGCGGTACAGATGCGTCAGTTTGATGATTCTCTGCGCTTAGACCGCCTATTACAAAAAAGTGCCCTTACCGCTGAACATATTGATGCACTGAGCCAGCAGATCGCCAGCTTTCACCTTCAGGTGCCCCATGCCAGTACGGATGGTCCCTGGGGAGAGCCTGCAACTATTTGGGGCGTCGTCAGCGATAACTTCCTTCATACCGGTGAGCATCTCGATACGCTGGATGACTGGATGGAGCTACAGCAACTGGCTTACCAGATCAGCCAGCAATTCCGCAGCCTGACACCGAAGATTGAGCAGCGTAAACGGGAAGGCAATATCCGTGAGTGCCACGGTGACCTGCATCTGGCGAACACGACCTTGCTGGATGATCAGGTACGACTGTTTGACTGCATCGAATTCAACCTTGAGTTTCGCTGGATCGACACTATTTGCGATCTGGCGTTTCTGTTGATGGACCTTGAGGCCAACCAACAGCAACGATTATCCCATCGCGCACTGAATCGTTATCTGGAGCTGACCGGCGACTACGATGGCACCCAGTTACTCAATTTCTACAAAGGCTACCGGGCGATGGTTCGGGCCAAAGTAGCCATGATCGGAGCTGAGCGGGATCTGCAGGAATACCATCGCTATATCAAGCTCGCCCTGAGTTACGCCAATAAACCCTCACCGGTACTGTTTCTGATGCACGGTGTCTCTGGCAGTGGTAAAAGTTATATCAGCCAACAACTATTGGAGCGCAGTGGCGCCATCCGCATCCGCTCAGATATTGAACGTAAGCGATTGCACCGGGAGTTCAGCCTGAAAGGGGATAATCTGGAACTCTATGGTCATGAGATGAATGTGCATACTTATAATCATCTCAAAGCCCTGACACTTAAGCTGCTTAAAGTAGGCGAATCTGTGATTGTCGACGCTACTTTTATCCGGGAGCGTACCCGCACCAGTTATATTCAGATGGCTGAAAAGCTCGGCATCGAAATCCGCATCATCTCCTGCAGCTGTAATCAGACATTGATGGAACAGCGCCTGGAATTGCGTCAACAGGAAGGTACCGACCCTTCCGATGCCAATGTAGAGATCATGCGCCAACAACAGCGCAGTAAACAGCCCTTAACCAAAGCTGAGCAACCCTTCAGCTATAACGTCAATAGCAACGCTGCAGATCCAATAAAAAGCCTCTGTGAGCTGATCAGACAAGATCCGCTGATCGCACTGCCTTTAAGCTAAAAAGCCGTACGACTGCACGAGCCAGCATCGTTTATCTGCTACTGAACAGCGGACCTGCATCAGTCTCTACTTTGCGTACCGATACCTGATACAGGTCGCTGAGACGTGCCTCGGTCATCACCTCGCCTACAGTGCCTGCGGCCAGCATCCGACCGTTCTGCAGTAATACAATCTGATCGGCCAGCTGAGCGGCCAGATTCAGGTCGTGCAGTACACAGCAGACCGCAACACCTGTCGCTGCCACCTGCCGGATACGCTGCATCAGCAACTGCTGGTATTTCAGATCCATCTCACTGACCGGCTCATCCAGCAACAACACCCGACACTGACTTCCCACCTGCGCCATTACCCGAGCGACCTGAACCCGCTGCTGTTCGCCACCGGACAATCTTGTGTACTGACGCTGAGACAGTTGCTCCAACTCAAACTGTGAGAGGTAATCCCTCACCCGCTCAGCCATCTCAGCTGCACTCAGCTGTAACGGGTAGCACCCCAGAGCCACCACCTCATCAACCTGAAAAGAAAAGTTCAACGGCTGCTGCTGGGTATACATTGCCAGATAACAGGCTCGCAATTGTGGATCGAGCGCGACGACAGATTGCTCATCTAACAACACCGAGCCGCTATCCGGCGAATACAGCCCAGATAACAAACTCAATAAACTGGACTTGCCTGCACCATTAGGCCCCAGCAGTACCGTAACTTCGCCCGGGATAAGCTGCAGACTAATATCCTGCAGCAATGGCTTGCCCTGTCGTTTCAGATTCAGGTGACTCGCTGTTAGCATATGCCTGACTCCTGTTTACGTCGGGTCAGCAATAACAGAAAAAACGGTCCACCGACCAGTGCCGTCACTATCCCCACCGGCAGCTCCGCCGGAGAAACAAGTATACGGGAAAGAATATCTGCGACGGTCAGCAACACTGCCCCCAGCAAACCCGATAGCGGCAATAATCGACGGTTATCCGGACCTGTCATTAGGCGCACCAGATGAGGTACCACCAGTCCGACAAACCCAATAATGCCAGTCAACGCTACAACCGCCCCGACACCCAGAGCGATTAGCAGAATCATCACTCGCTTACACCGCACAACATCTAAGCCTAGCAGGCTCGCTTGCTGTTCTCCCAGTAACAGCAGATTCAGCTTCTGACCATAGCGGGGCAACAGCCATAAAACTGGCAGAGCCGCCACCAGCAACACCAACAGATCCTGCCAGCGACTATGGTTCAGGCTACCCAACAACCAGAAGCTCAACTGTCGCAACTCATTATCAGCGGCGAAATACTTCAACCCGCCCAGCCCGGCAAGGGCTATCGCATTAATCGCAATTCCACAGAGCAACATATTAGTCACTGAAACACCCTGTAATGTGACAGCCAGCCGGGCCACCAGCACAGTCGTTACCACCCCTCCGGCAAACGCGGCCAGCGGCAGCAGTAATCCACCCAATAGCGCTACTGAGCTGCCCAATAACACCATCACTACACCAGCACTCAACGCCGCTCCAGCAGAAATTCCGATCAGACCTGGGTCTGCTAGAGAATTCCTGAACAACGACTGGGCGGCCGCTCCTGTCATGGCCAGCAAGGCGCCAGCTAACAGCGTCAGCAACAAACGCGGCACTCGCAGCTGCCAAAACACCTGACTGGCGACCGAATCACCAAATATCGATGTCAGATCTACGGACACAGGGCCTGTGATCAGTGACAGTACCATCACCACCGGTAACGCTAACCAGAATAATCCGCTGATTTTTATATCGCTCATCAACGTGTCTCCAATACAAAATCAACCGGAACACGGACGTAAGACGCGACCGCAACCCCATTCGTCTGGGCCGGTAAAAACTGCCATTGTTGTACCGCTTTGCGGGCCGCACGGTCTAACAAACCGGAACCGGAACTCTGCTCGACAAATACCTCCAGGGCATCACCATCCCGGCCAATATTAACCCGTAAAACGACCTGACCCTCAATACCCCGCTGACGGGCTAAACGCGGATACCGGGGCGGTTTTGGCGGCTGACGAAACGCTGGATGCGACTGGTACACTGGTGCTACCGGGATAGCCTCAGGTGCTGAGATGGCCTGCTGTTCGGGAGAGATTATCGGATCATCGACCCGGGTAACCTGTGGCTCTGGCGGCGGAAGCACCTCAGTAGTCGCCGTAGCAGGCGAGGAAGCGGCACTCTTTTCGGATAACCGCTGGATTGAAGAGTTTAACTGAGTCGTTTTTAAAACCGGCTTTTGGGAAGTCTCAGGTATCACTTTTGAGACCTCTGTTTTGGGCCCCTCTGTTTTGAGCCCCTCTGTTTTGGGCTCAGCTTTATGTGCGCCAACCTCAGGAATCACTGGCGGTCCGTTTTCCGGCGTTTTTTCAACAGTAGCGGTGGCAGCAGAACGGTTTGCGGTCACTTTTATCGCCAAACTCTGGCCACCTAAGGCGGGGGGAGCGTTGTCTTCCAACCAGCCACTACCGATCAGCGTCAGGTGCACCGCGCCAGACAGAAAGATGGTTATGAGGAATATGCGCGACTCAATCAGAGCCGCCAGCAGGCTGTTCACAAATTCAAATCGCTATAATATTTATTTAGCATGTGTAAGTTATCTGTCGTAACAAAAGCTGGCGATTATAATAGCAGTATCAGCCAGACAGTCTGATATTTTCTCATGGAACTATTAAGCGGATTCACTATGACCACTACCACTCTGTTATGTCAGCTAAGCGAATTGCCAGAGCACGGAGCTAAAGGGTTTGACCTTGACGCGCGCAAACTCTTTGCAGTCAAACGCCAGGAAGAAGTATTTCTCTACGAGAACCGCTGCCCTCATAAAGGTATTCCGCTGGAATGGATGCCCGATATTTTTCTTGATGCAGAAAAACAATTTATCCAGTGCTCGACCCACGGAGCACTGTTCACTATCGATCAGGGGCAGTGCATCGCAGGCCCCTGCGTCGGAGCCAGACTGCAACAGGTCGACTTCACAATCATCGATGGTGCAATCTGCATCCAGAATTAACAGACTCAGAGGTGAAGCGGCAATGGGTGACTGATTGTCACCTCCTGTGGGGTTATTTTTGCACCGTAAGCATAAACCTCAACCCCGGCCAGAACCGCTTCACGCAACAACTGACCATATTCCGGGTCTATATGGTCGGCCGGGCGAACTTGCTCAATCCCCGTATGCGGAACACAAAAAACCAACACCGACCTATGCCCCCGCTCTACCATCAACATCAACTCACGCAGATGTTTGGCACCCCGGGTCGTTACCGCATCAGGAAAAGCACCGAAGCCCTGTTGCTCCAACAAGGTGACATTCTTGATCTCCACATAACAGGAAGGACGTTGAGCATCTTCTAATAGCAGATCTATACGGCTGTTCTCATCACCGTACTTCACCTCTTGACGGATCATTTCATAGCCCTGCAGCTCTTTAATCACGCCATTTTCTATCGCTTCCCTGATTAACCCATTGGCCCGGCCGGTATTGATACAAGCCCAGAACTGACCTTCAACCTGAACCAATTCCCAGCCAAACAGATATTTACGTTTCAGATTTCCGGAGTCCTGTATCCAGACCTCACTCCCCGGATCAGCACAATTTTTCATCGACCCTGTATTAGGACAATGAACCGTCATCTGGCGGCCATTATCCAGTTCAATATCTGCCAGAAATCGCTTGTACCGCTTGATCAACCGCCCCTGTTGCATATTTTCCAGTTTCATAGCGTCAGTCGCTTACGCAGACGGGACAACGCTTTCTCTATCTGAGCGATGCCAGTGGTATAGGAGAAGCGAATAAACTGATTAGCACGGTGATCACCAAAATCGATACCCGGCGTTACTGCCACTTTATCCTGCTCCAGTAGTTCCCAACAAAAATCGAAAGTATTATCCGTCAGGTGCGACGCATCAGCATAAACATAGAACGCCCCTTCCGGCGTCAGAGGAATTCCAAAGCCCAGTTCACGCAGTCCACTGACCAACAGATCCCGGCGCTCCTGAAAAGCCGCTCGACGCTGTTCAAGAATAACTGTTGTCTCAGGGCTAAACGCTTCCAACGCCGCATATTGAGAGATCGTTGGGGGTGATATAAACAGATTTTGAGCCAGACGCTCAATCTCGTTGACCGCTGACTCAGGCACCACTGTCCAGCCCAGTCGCCATCCCGTCATACCGAAGTACTTGGAAAAACTATTGAGAACAAAGGCATCCTGATCCACTTCAAGCACAGAGGTCGCATCAAAACCATACGTCA
>JAIBCZ010000195.1 GCA_024679645.1 Amphritea sp. | reverse complement strand
CCGACGACGAACGCAAAGCTTGAACGGGTAGAAGAAGAGGAAGCTAACTTCGATTTCGATGTGTTAGATCAGGCATTGGAAAATGCGCAGGTCATTACGATTGATAAAATCGTGGATGATATTAATGTACATGCAGAAATCGAAGCGTTAACCCGAGTTGGTGATAATCAGATTATTATTGATGTCAGGCATAGCAATGAGCAGGAGCGAAAACCACTTAATATGCCTAAAGTCGAAGTGCTGACAATTCCATTCTTTTCTCTTGGAGAAAAATTTCAGGAATTAGACCAGAGCAAAGAGTATCTTTTGTACTGTGACAAGGGAGTGATGAGTCAGATGCATGCTCAGAACCTGCAGGAAAAGGGATTTTTGAATGTTAAAGTATATCGCCCGGAGCTTTGACTAAGGTTGTAGGCTTTTGAATAATTAACATCGTAAATAAGAGCTTTTTCGCTGAATTTTGTAGTTTATTTACAGACGATAGAAGCACTTTTTATGCTGTTAATACTATCTAACTAGTTGCCTGAAGTGCAGAATTCAGGTTTAATTGTTAGCCATTTATTAACTGTTCATCTGTTCTGCTGCGACCGGTTTTAGCCTTCGGGGTAATACTGCGGCCACAAGCCGGCAGCAGACATATGGTTTTCTTACAAAGAAGGAGCACCCGTTAGATGGATAATCTAATGTCGGAAGGCCTGAATTTGATGGTCTTTGGTATGGGATTCGTTGTCGTATTCCTGACCCTGTTGGTCTTTGCAACTGGCTTTATGTCGAAGTTGATTGCCAAAGTGGCACCTGAGGCTATTCCAGAGCCTGCCAAGCCCGCAGCTGTTGCACCGGTTGCTACTGGTAGTGATGAGCTGGTCGCAGTAATGACTGCGGCGGTACATCAGTATCGTAAGCACTGATTTGCAGCCAAAACCAAGAATTTATTTAAAGAGCATTAATCGACAAAAGGCCTATACCCATGTCTGATAAAAAACCTCTTGGCATTACAGATGTAGTATTGCGGGACGCACACCAGTCTCTGTTTGCTACCCGCATGCGCATTGATGACATGCTGCCAATTGCTGAGAAACTGGATAAAGTTGGTTTCTGGTCCCTGGAAAGCTGGGGCGGAGCGACATTTGATTCATGTATTCGTTATATCGGTGAAGATCCATGGGATCGTATCCGTGAACTGAAAAAGGCGATGCCGAATACTAAGCAGCAGATGCTGTTACGTGGTCAGAACCTGTTAGGCTACCGTCACTACGCTGATGATGTGGTTAGTAAGTTTGTAGAACGTGCTGCTACGAATGGTGTTGACGTATTCCGTATTTTTGATGCGATGAACGATCCCCGTAACCTGGAAACAGCGATCAAAGCTGTTAAGGAAAGCGGTAAGCACGCACAGGGCACCATCTCCTACACCAAGAGTAACGTACACACCACTGATATGTGGGTTGAGTATGCTAAGACTCTGGAAGACATGGGTGCAGAGTCTATCGCGATTAAGGATATGTCCGGTATTCTGACGCCTTATGATGCGTTTGATCTGGTTTCACGCCTGAAAGCTCAGACTGATCTTGAAGTTCAGCTGCACGCACATGCAACGTCAGGCCTGTCTGATATGACAATCCTGAAAGCTGTAGAAGCCGGTATCGACCGTGTTGATACTGCTATCTCATCAATGTCCATGACTTACGGTCATACAGCAACAGAATCTGTTGTTGCCGCACTGGCGGGTACCGATCGTGATACAGGTCTTGATCTGCTTGCATTGGAAGAGATTGCTGCTTATTTCCGTGAAGTACGTAAGAAGTACGCTAAGTTTGAAGGCTCTTTGCGTGGTACTGACTCACGAATCCTGGTTGCTCAGGTTCCGGGTGGCATGCTAACGAACATGGAAAGCCAGCTGCGTGAGCAGGGTGCTTCTGATAAGTTTGATGATGTGTTAGCCGAGATTCCACGAGTGCGTGAAGATCTGGGTCTGATACCGCTGGTTACACCTACTTCACAAATTGTTGGTACTCAGGCTGTAATCAACGTCCTGATGGGCGAGCGTTATAAAACGATCTCTAAAGAAGTTCAGGGTGTTCTTAAAGGTGAGTATGGCGCAGCGCCAGCTCCTTACAACACTGAACTGCAAGCGCGTGTTCTGGATGGTGGTGAAGCAATCACCTGTCGTCCGGCCGATTTGCTTGAGCCTGAAATGGAAAAACTGGTTGCTGAGCTGAAAGAGCTGGCGGCTGAGAAAGGGGCTAGCCTGGCAACGGGTGAGAACGAAATTGATGACGTTCTGACTTATGCACTATTCCCACAAATTGGTCTTAAATTCCTTGAAAATCGCGGTAATCCAGACGCATTTGAACCCGCACCTACATTAGAGGACGCCCTAGCAATGGCTGCACCTAAGAATACTGGTCCACAGACTTACACTATCAATGTTAATGGTCAGAACTACGTTGTTCAGGTTTCAGAGGGTGGTGATATCACCGCTGCTGCACCGGCTGCTGCCGCTGCGCCTGTTGCTGCCGCACCTGCTGGCGGCCCTGCTGAGGCTGTTCCTGCTCCACTGGCTGGAAATATCTGGAAAGTTCAGGTATCCCAGGGTCAGGCGGTTCAGGAAGGTGATGTACTGGTTATCCTTGAAGCAATGAAGATGGAAACAGAGATTCGCGCAGCACGTGCGGGTACGGTTTCTACCGTTGATGTAAAGGAAGGTGATACTGTACAGGTCGGCGACAGTCTGCTGACATTGGTGTAAGGGCGGATTCTAAATGGATAAGCTATTAGACCTCTGGCACGCGTCAGGGGTATACAATGTAAGCCCGGGCCAGGTCGTTATGATCTTAGTTGGCTTGTTGCTTCTGTTCCTTGCGATTCGCAAGAACTTTGAGCCTCTATTGCTGGTTCCTATCGGTTTTGGCGGCATTATGGCCAATATCCCGGAGGCAGGTCTTGCTTTCTCAGCCGTTGAGAATGCGCTGCACCTGGGTGGTCCAGAAGTTATTAGCTCTCTGGCGACCGCACTTGGATTGGATACGACTGACCCATATGCAGTAAAAGAAGCTTATAACGCTGCTGCTGCCCAGGCACATACTGCGGCTGTTTATGCTGCGAATGATGCTGGCTACAACAATGGCATGATGTATAATTTCTACACTGTAGCGATTGCATCGGGCGTTGCGCCGCTGCTGATCTTTATGGGTGTAGGCGCGATGACTGACTTTGGTCCTCTGCTGGCTAACCCTAAGACATTGTTCCTGGGTGCCGCTGCGCAGTTTGGTATCTTCGCTACAGTATTGGGTGCAGTGGGTTTGACCACCCTGGGTGTGATGGATTTCACTATTCAGGATGCTGCTGCGATCGGTATTATCGGTGGCGCGGATGGCCCGACGGCTATCTATGTTGCTTCTCTGTTGGCTCCAGACTTATTGGGTGCAATTGCGGTAGCAGCGTATTCTTATATGGCCTTGGTTCCTATGATTCAGCCGCCGATTATGCGTGCGCTGACAACAGAAGCTGAGCGTAAGATCTCCATGGTTCAGCTGCGTCATGTGCCTAAAACTGAAAAGATCATGTTCCCTATCGTGTTGCTGATGCTGGTAGCTATGTTGCTGCCAGATGCTGCTCCACTGCTGGGTATGTTCTGTTTTGGTAACCTGATGCGTGAGTGTGGTGTTGTTGATCGTTTGAGCGATACAGCTCAGAATGCTTTGATCAACATTGTAACCATCTTCCTGGGTCTGTCAGTTGGCTCTAAGCTGTCTGCTGATAAGTTCCTGGACGTGGAAACGCTGGGTATCCTGCTACTGGGTGTGGTTGCATTCGGTATCGGTACTGCCTGTGGTGTTCTTATGGCCAAGTTTATGAACAAGATGCAGGGTGGTAACTCTATCAACCCGCTGATCGGTTCTGCAGGTGTCTCCGCGGTACCAATGGCGGCACGTGTTTCAAACAAGCTGGGTCTGGAGTCGAACTCTCAGAACTTCCTATTGATGCATGCGATGGGACCAAACGTAGCCGGTGTAATCGGCTCTGCGGTTGCGGCAGGTGTTATGATTAAGTTTGTAGGCTAAGCCTCGGCATTTTAAAAAAACCGCCTTTATGGCGGTTTTTTTTGTGTCGGACCAGAACGCAGCTTCACTGCTCGCTAGGCGTAGACGTGACTACGTCGCTTGCTCGAAAACATAAGCCTGTAGATTTATAGAAAAAAACCGCCATCAGGCGGTTTTATGTTTTTCTAGCGACGGCAGGAGCCGAAGATTCCGTTCTAGCAAATGACGCAGTCACGACTAGCTAGGAAAGCTTGCTTTCGGGTCTTACTAGAAGTGATTGCTGGCTAATAGCCTGCCATTACTTCTAAGTGCGCTTGCACGCTAAATGCCAGAGACACGGGGTTGTAGCCCCCTTCTAAGACAGAAACGAGGCGTCCACCACAGGTAGTGCGTGCTGCGTCCATGAGAAGCTGAGTGGCCCAGCGGTAATCCTCTTCTGTAAGGTTCAGGTCAGCCATAGGGTCTTCGTGGTGTGCATCAAAACCAGCGGAGATAAAGATAATATCTGGCTTATGGTTCTGGATAGCCGGAAGCCAGTGCTTTTCTAACTGTTCACGGAATACTGATGCGCGGGTGTGTGCCTCGATCGGGCAGTTAACAATGTTGTCTCTTTGAATGTCAGAGTAACGTTCAGGGTAGTAAGGG
>JAIBCZ010000092.1 GCA_024679645.1 Amphritea sp. | reverse complement strand
TGGCAAAAAATCCTGGATTACATCACTGCTGATACAAGTATCACTGAAGTTATCTTTTCAGGAGGAGACCCTCTGGTGTCGAGCGATACCCGATTAGCACAACTGATTAGTGATCTTCAACAGATTCCCCACCTGACCCGTTTACGCATTCATAGCCGCCTGCCAGTCGTACTACCGCAGCGGGTAACCGAGTCACTGACGACCCTATTTAGTCAGACACGACTTAACGTCATCACCGTGATCCATACCAACCATCCACAAGAACTCGATGATGCGGTGGCAAATGCTATAAAACAACTCAGTCGAGCCGGGGTTACGGTTCTTAATCAGGCAGTGCTACTACGAGGTATCAACGACAGTGTTGAGGTCCTTAGAACCTTAAGTGAACAACTGTTTAGCATAGGTGTCCTGCCCTATTACCTGTTCACCTTTGACCCGGTCAAAGGCGCTGCTCATTTCGATATTCCCGACGCCGATGCCAAACAGATCGTTAGCCAGTTACAGAATCTGCTACCAGGATACCTGGTTCCCAGACTGGCTCGGGAGATACCGGGACGGGGAAGCAAAACGTTATTAATCGCCAATCAGGAGTAATCCGCTCATGTACCCGCAGTTTCAGAAGTTTCTTCTATTCGTGGCATTCCTGATGTTTGGCTTCGGTGCCCTGATACAGATTGCTGATCAACGCAATCAATCAGATATTTCTATAACCTACAAAGCGCTGCATTCACCTGCGGATATCATCGCCCTCACCAATCCGGTAATGCCGATTGCTTACACCTCTGTTATCTCTCTGAAAGCACTACCGGTAAACGAAAAGAAAGAGCGATTCATTGCCATGCTGTTACCTGCCATCCTGATTAGCAAAGCAAAACTAAAAGAGCAGAAAAACCGACTCAACCACCTACTAGATAAATCGCAACTTAGCTCTACCGATCAGGCCTGGCTAAATCAACAGCTATCGTTATATCGGGTCGATTCAGCCACAAAACTAAGCCAGAGCATGATAGAGCTGCCTAATAGCCTGATTCTGGCACAAGCGGCTCTCGAAACAGGCTGGGGCAGCTCTCGTTTTTTTATTCAAGCACTGAATATTTTTGGTGTCTGGTCTTTTGACCCGACAGAAAAAAGGATCATGGCTCGTCAGCAGCGGAAGGGGAAATCGGTTTATCTGAAACGTTATGACTCGCTACTGGGTGCTATTGATGACTATCAATTAACACTGGGCAAAGGCAGTGCCTATCAAGCACTGCGTATAGCAACACAACAGACCCAGAATAGTCTCCAGCTTTTACAGCATCTGGGTCGTTACAGTGAGTTAGGAGATATTTATATACAAAGACTCAGTACCGTCATTCGACAAAATAATTTGCGTCAATACGACAAGTATCAACTCTGAAAACTATCTATTTTGCATTCTCCTGAAACGGCTTACAGACTAACGGTCATCCTCGCCACTCACTTGTTGCAGCAACAGGTCCAGTGGCTCAGGAAGGCCTAAACCATAGCCCTGACCATAATCTACGCCGATCTCACGTAGTAACGCTTTTACTTCATCATTCTCAACAAACTCGGCAATAGTAGTCTTCCCCATCACATGACCAATATCGTTAATCGACTTTACCATCGCCAGATCAAGCTGATCATCCAGAATGCCTTTGACAAACTGGCCATCAATTTTCAGGTTATCGACCGGTAGGTTTTTCAGGTAGGCAAATGACGATAAACCACTGCCAAAATCATCCAGAGAAAACTGGCAGCCGTAGGCTTTCAGAGAATTAATAAATCGCTGAGCCTCGGAAAGATTGGCAATGGCCGATGTCTCGGTGATCTCAAACTTAACTTTGTAAGGCAGCAACGGCGAATCATCCAGATGGGTAATAATCGCCTGTTTCAGGCTCGGATCACCCAGGCTGCCACCGGATAGGTTTATCGCACAACAACCAAAATATTGACTGAACTGGGTGAAGTTTCGGTCCAGCCAGGCAAATGCATGATCCACTACCCATTGATCAATCTGCCCAGACAATTGATAGCGCTCTGCTGCAGGAAGAAACGCACCGGGAGGCACGATAGTTCCATCCCGGCTTTTCATCCGTAGCAGCACTTCAATATCCGGTTTAAGCTGGGAGTTCTGTAACGGCACAATCAGCTGCCCATAAAGGACAAAGCGATTTTCATCCAGCGCTGAGTTGATTTCAGAAACCCACTTCATCTCTCCTTCTCGCTGAGCCAACATTTCATTGCCCACTGAGTACAAGTGAACCCGGTTACGGCCAGAATCTTTCGCCGTATAACAGGCAGAATCCGCATGTTTCATAATTTCAGTCATACTGGCCGACTGTTCATTAATTTCGACCACTCCGATACTCACGCCAATACTGAATACCTGCTGTTCCCAGCAAAACTTAAACTGAGCAATCGCATCCCGCACACCTTCGGCTACCATCCAGGCCTTATCCATGGGGCAGTTATGTAACAAGATACCAAATTCATCTCCCCCCAGCCGGGCCAGGGTATCATTCGATCTCACCCGTTCCTGAAGCAGGGCCGCCACTTGTCGTAACAGCTCATCACCTGCGACGTGCCCGGATGTATCATTAACCACCTTGAACTGATCAAGATCGAGAAAACAAAATGCATGACTCACCCCTGATCTGCACTGAGTTTTCAGCAACGTATCAAGCCGGACTTCAAATTCCCGGCGATTAACCAATGCGGTTAGCTGATCATGGCTTGCCTGATAACTGATCTGCTCTGAAATTAATCTATTCTCGGTAATATCCTGGAGCGTGACGACATAGTGTGTCAGCTCATCGTCCAAATTATAAATCGGGCCAATACTGACTTGCGCCCAATACAAGTCACCTGACTTCTTACGATTAACGATTTCGCCACGCCAAACCCTTCTATTGCTAAGCTCAGGCCACACATCCTTATAGGATCTTTCTCCGGTTCGCTCATAATGTAATATATCAATATTCTGTCCTATAACATCTTCCGCACTGAACCCCGTCTCCTCTGTAAATTTTGGACTGGAGTACTCAATTTCTCCATCTATGCGGGTAATCAGCACCATATTAGGACTAAATTCGACGGCTTTAGAAACTTTACGCAACTCTTGCTCAGCGCGTCTGCGTTCCTCTATTTCATATTGCAATGACGCCGTTTTTTCGCCAACTAACTGCCCTACTCTGAGTGTTCTGCCGGTCAGAGACAGCAACCAGCCCCCCAATAACGCGGTAAACACCATCCCTGCCAGCAAAATAATCCAGCTACTCCATTGGATAAACGACAAGTAGAATTCGGGTTTCGTAGTGTAATTAAACTGATAGGTGCGCCCACCGATAACATACTCCGCTGACCTTGCGAGCATGTTATCGGCGGGCGCAGCTGGGCCTCCAGAGCTAAAAATCAACTCTTTAGTATCGGTAATATCCAACAGCTCAATGTTAAGATAAGCAGCCAGCCCCTCTCGACTTTCCAGAACCGAGTTTACAAAATCCCCCATACGATAAACGGCGGCGACCAGCCCTTCATTTGACAGACCAAAATCTACCTCCTCATGATTAACTTGAAGGTAAGCAACGACTCCTCTTTGCTCCCCTGATTCCTGAACTAACCTGACCGGTGCAGTAAAGGCTATCCCATCCGTTTGCCGAGCGATAGAAACCGCATTGCTGGCGACAGGATGACTCGCCACATTGAAACCTAAGGCCCGCTCATTCCCGATATAAGGCTCAATATAAGTCACCGGATAATAAAATTGACGTTGCACCGCAATCTGGAAAAGGCCATCTCTATCTCTTTCAACTATTTTCCGCGCCGCTCCCGAATAGTTTTCTTCATATTTAGCACGAGCACTATGGGGAAGTCGGGGAATCCACTCCAGCGCCTGAATTTCAGGATATCGGGACAAGGGATGCTGAGTAAAAGCGAAGAAATCAGCTTTATTAACATTAGCGCTGCTGATAAAAAAACTTCTAAGTGAATAGAGTACTTCAACCCCGGCATTTAGCCTTTCTTCGAAATGCGTATGCAACATCTCCGCCTGCCGATTGAACTGAACGGTACGTTGCTGTGATTCATGATTTTTAGTGACGATAAATAAAACGATGATAACAACCAGAACCCCTCCCATCGGCAGGCCAACCGCCAGTCTACGGCTATAGAGAGTGCTTTGTTTGCTAGCAAACAGAGCCAGCAACATTGGTACCATCACAATAGCGCCAATAGTGTCCCCCACCCACCAGGTCACCCAACTTACCAGGAAGTCCTGCCAATCAATAATACCAAACAGCAAAAAAGAGGTCGTTGCTAACAGGCTTGCGACAAAAGACGCCAGCGGGCCGATAACAAGAAGAAACAGCGCTATCTCTTTATCATCAATCAGTGCAGGTAGCCGTCCAAATAATCGACACACCAGCCAAACAGCACTCGCCGCTTGCAGTACCGCAGCCATACTCAGTAAAAACATCAATAACAGAGACCGCACCAAAGCGGCAACACTCTCAGTATCCAGCCAACTATTGGCATAAAGCACCATCAGGGCTGCAAACAACCCAAAACAAGCACGATAGCCTCGCAGTAGAATAGCGGTAATCGATACACCCGCAGCAGGCCACACCGCTGACGCCTCACTGGGTTGAATCGACAACCAGGTGATCGATAGATGAGCCAGAGCCAGATACGCAAGACCCGGTAAAAGGTGCGTATAGAAGCCTTCTAGAAAGCCATTTTTAGAGGTTGTATTAGTTGACAGCTTTGGCGACATATAAGGCTAAGTACTCTGATAATTAGAGGGTCTTAACAATTTAACGGAAAGTATGAGCAATAGTCACCTCGAATTACCCAATTTGCAGACTAACCTGCCTAAATAAATGACCAAGGCCTTCGCCCATGAGGAAAGAGGCCATAATGAAGACGAAAAATAGTCTGAAACGAGCTAGCATGACCGAAGGCAGGCTAACTGACATACCGTTTTCCTATCGAGTCTAATCAGCTATTACGACACTGACTGGCGACCTGCTACAGAACCGCTGTATGACTAACCTCACCCTGAAACCTGATCTGATAAAATCAGCTGTAACTCTGATCTCAGTCACTTGCACCGACTTGATCTTGAATCTGATTTTGTTACTGTTTCCGCGGCTCTTAACAGATACACCCCACCACGTCATATCTGAGTCAATCCGGTCACTTAAACCTTGTTTATGCGTACCGTTAGTTGGTCAGGATAGACCTACTTTTAAAAAGGAACTTTAAAATGAATACCAATATCTACGCTTCACCACAGGCGACACTAGAAAACGAGTCAGCCGCCATCGTCCCACTTACCATGAAGCAACTCTTGTTTTCATTTCAGGGGCGAATTGGGCGTAAAGCATTCTGGCTGACAACGCTGATAGCAACGGTAGTGGCAAGCCTGATTATAGGCGCTATTTTTACCGGGCTAGCCTACACCGAAATAAGTGAAACAGGATTGATATTTATCCTGGCTATACTCTACATACCGATGACTTGGATAGGACTGGCGATACAATTAAAACGCTGGCATGACCGAAACAAGTCCGGTTGGTGGGTTCTGATTATGTTCGTGCCTGTTATCGGCCCTTTATGGGCGCTTATTGAAACAGGATTTCTGGCCGGAAGCCCTGCTGCTAACGATTACGGTTCTCCCAGCGCTTAACAATAACAATGCGCGATACCTGCCATATTAAATTGCAGGTTCGCGCATCATTTAGCCTGACGTGATTATCGCTCAAATCAACTACGTGGACGCGGCGGCATTACTGGAAACTGGCTAACCGTACCCTTAGCTTCCGTAATCTTAGCGACCCCTTCATGCTTTACTTCGTCGATGCGAATAATTGCCTGCATCGGGATATAGCTCCGTTCAACCTCTTCAAACTGTTTTTTTAATTTTTCTTCTGAAGGGTCAACCAGCATGGCACTTTGACTGCCAAAAACGAAATTCTCGACCTCCAGAAAGCCCCAGAGATCACTCTGATAGACATTATGCGCGTAGATCTCATAGACCTCGTTCTGATTAAGAAATTTAATTCGGTAGATGGGTTCACTGGCCATTCTTCAAAGCACTCAGGTAGATTTGACTGCCTGATATATGGGGTTCTTTTATATGATTACAAGTCATGCAGAGACGCAGTTAAAAACTATGATCCCCGCTGACCTTAACGTATAATTTCCGCCTTTTACTTTTCCCTAGATTTGAAGACAGGTGTGCAATGGCCAAGAAGCTATTCATTAAAACCCACGGTTGCCAGATGAACGAATACGATTCCGCCCGGATGGCTGATCTGTTGGATGAAAGCCATGAGCTTGAGCTAACCGACAACCAGGATGAGGCCGATGTACTACTGCTGAACACCTGTTCGATCCGGGAGAAAGCTCAGGAGAAAGTATTCCATCAGCTGGGCCGCTGGCGCAAACTCAAAGCCAATAACCCCGACCTGAAGATAGGCGTGGGTGGCTGCGTTGCATCCCAGGAAGGTGATGCCATTCTTAAACGTGCTCCCTATGTGGACATGATCTTCGGACCGCAAACACTCCACCGTCTGCCAGAGATGATAGACATCACCAATGCCGGTACACAGAAGAAAGGCATTGTTGATATCAGTTTCCCTGAAATCGAAAAATTCGACCACCTCCCTGCTCCCCGGGTTGAAGGCGCTGAAGCCTTTGTTTCCATCATGGAAGGCTGCAGTAAATATTGCACATTCTGTGTGGTTCCCTATACCCGGGGTGAAGAGGTTAGTCGCCCTCTTGACGATATTATTACCGAGGCGGTTGAACTGTCTGAGCAGGGAGTGCGTGAAATTCATCTGTTAGGCCAGAACGTCAACGCCTATCGCGGCGCGACCCATGATGACGACATTGCCGACCTGGCGGAACTAATCCGTTGTATCGCCCAGATCGACGGTATCGATCGGATACGTTTCACCACCTCTCATCCGGTTGAGTTTACCGATAGTCTGATAGAAGCCTATCGCGATGTACCCGAGCTGGTTAGCTTTCTGCACCTGCCGGTTCAGAGCGGCTCTGACCGCATTCTGAATGCGATGAAACGGGGTCATATGGCGCTGGAGTATAAATCCCTGATTCGAAAGATCCGGGCAGCTCGCCCTGATATCACTCTGTCTTCAGACTTCATCATCGGCTTTCCCGGTGAAACTGACGCCGATTTTGAGGCCACTATGAATCTGATTGCGGAGATAGGCTTCGATAATTCCTTTAGCTTTATCTACAGCCGCCGCCCTGGCACTCCAGCTTCAGATCTGCCTGATGATGTCACTGAAGAAACCAAAAAGCAGCGCCTGAGTATTCTTCAGGATCGTATAACTCAGCAGGCCATGCAGATTAGTCGCCGTATGCTCGACTCCGTGCAACGTATCCTGGTGACCGATTATTCAAAGAAAGACCCGGGCAAATTGCAGGGACGGACCGAAAACAATCGAGTGGTTAATTTCCGGTGTGATAACCCTGATATGATCGGCCACTTTGCTGATGTTCGCATCGCAGAAGTCTATGCCAACTCGCTGGTAGGCGAACTGGTTGGCTCTGAACTGGACGGTACACTGGCAAAGCACGACGCCCAGTAAACCAATACTCTATACTTATCAGCATATCTAGCTAAGGATCAGTTTTTGAACACAGCGCAAACCTTAAAGCTCTCTCTGGAGCCGGACAGCCCACAACACCTGTCTACACTCTGCGGCCAGCTCGATGAGCATCTGCGACTGATAGAGCAACGACTGAGTATCGAGATCAGCAACCGGGGCAATAACTTTCAACTGGCGGGCAGAGCAGATCTGATCCGTGCCGGTGCCAAAATGCTGGAACAACTCTATGAGGATGTGCAGCAGGGCGAGCCGGTGACACCGGATCAGATCCACCTGTTACTGCAACAATCCGGCGTCGAGCAATTATCTGACGGTGAACCTGCCGCGTCTGTTTATCAGGCCGACATTACCATTCAGACCCGTAAAGCTCAGATTCGTCCCCGCGGGCCGAATCAACAAAGCTACGTGCGTACTATACTGACCCACGATATTAATTTTGGTATTGGCCCTGCTGGTACCGGTAAAACCTATCTGGCGGTTGCCTGCGCCTGCGAAGCCCTTGAACGGGAAGAGGTAAGCCGGATACTACTGGTTCGCCCGGCAGTTGAAGCCGGTGAAAAACTCGG
>JAIBCZ010000250.1 GCA_024679645.1 Amphritea sp. | reverse complement strand
GACTTTGCCAGCCTCCGGGCTGCCTGCAGAGTTAAGCCTGTGTCGGTGGACTTTCCATTCAAAAGTGCTGATCAGGCAGCGGTGGTCAACAATGCTCTAAGAGTGATGGTTCAGGCAAAAGCTGTCAGGGTTGTGACAGCAGACCGGGGGCGGGGAAAAAGCGCTGCATTGGGCATTATTGCGGCCCGGTTGATGACCGGAGATCCTGTCGAGATTGTATTAACCGCACCATCCCGCAGTGCGGTTCAGTCAGCTTTAGCGATGATTGAAACACTGTTACCAGCGGGTCAGCTTATCCGTGATCGGGATAGTTGGCTGATCAGTCAGAGCCGGTTACGTTTTATTTTGCCGGATCAATTGATTCAGCAGCAACCCGCAGCAGATCTACTATTGGTTGATGAAGCGGCAGCGATTCCTGCCCCTGTTCTGTTAACTATGTTGGACTATCCGAGAGTTATCTTTGCTTCGACCTTGCACGGCTATGAGGGAACGGGGCAGGGATTTGCGGTTCGGTTTCTGCCTTTACTGGATAAAAAAGTTCCTGAATGGGAGTTGCTCCGCATGGCGCAGCCAGTACGCTGGGCTGAGGATGATCCGCTGGAGAAGTTCACCTATCAGGCACTGCTACTTGATGCTGAGCCTGTGAGCTTCTCTTCTGAACAGCAGGCTCTGGCTGTTGAGCATCAAAGCCTGAGTTTCAGGCGGCTGAATTCCAGACAGTTAGTCGAAAATAGATCGCTATTGAAACAGCTTTTTGGTTTGCTAATTCTGGCACATTACCGAACAACGCCGGGTGATCTGCGTATTTTACTGGATAGTCCCAATGTGCAGATCTGGGCGGGGTTTATCGTCAAAAACGGTGAAGAGCAGCTTATCGCTACCGCCTTGCTTGCTACTGAAGGGCCTATAGCGCCAGAGTTGGCTGAGGCGATTCTTAGTGGTACCCGGCGTCCCAAAGGGCAGCTGATCCCTCAAACACTGCTGGCGCATAGTCATATACCGGAAGCCGCCGCTTGCCGTGGCTTGAGGGTGATGCGTATCGCGGTGCATCCAGAGTTGCAACTGCGGGGCATTGGTACGGCGCTGTTTAAGGCGATCGAGAAGGGGGTGCCTGATATCGATTGGCTGGGAACCAGTTTCGGTGCTACACCACCGTTATGTCACTTCTGGCAGAGTCTGGGATTACGATTACAGCGGCTGGGGTTTAACCGAGATAAAGTCAGTGGTACCCATGCGGCTGTTATGTTGAAAGGAGTGACTGAAGCGGGTTGTGAATTACAGCAGAAAGGGGCAACTAAAGCGCAGCAACAATGGCAGCAGGATTCAGCTATACAGTCTGTTGCGGCCACTGAACTGGCAGATGTCTTTAGCTTCTAAGTTGCTGGATAAACCTGAGGTTTACAGGTTGCTAATATTTCTACGGTATCACCCCGGGAGATGATACCGTGATTAAGGGCGATAAGGTTCTGCCCGAAATGCGCCTCACCATCGTTTCCTTTACGGTGCTGTTTCAGAACGCTTAAGGGTTCCCGATCAGGGTTACGCTCAAGAGTCTCAGGATTAGTTGTTGTCAGTATGCAACGTCCGCAAGGTTTGGTAATGATGAACTCTACAGTGCCGATTTTAATTCGCTTCCAGCTATCTTCAGCATAGGGAACCGTATTTTCCACCACCAGATTAGGGCGCATCTGATCCATTACAACCGTACTGTTGCAACGTTGATTCAAGTCAGCGAGAGAGGCTGTTGAGGTAAGTAGAAGGGGGTAGCCATCAGCGAAGGCAATCTGATTTTCTGGATGGTTGGCTACCGGACGAGTAGAACGACAGCCAAAATAGTATAGCTTGCAGGGTAGACCTAGCAGCTGACTAAACCATTGTTCAGCAAGTTCGCCACAATATACTGCATCAATCTGGTCCTTCCATATGTTGATGCTATCGTACTGATCTTCGAAAGATGTAAATGGAAGGGCTAGGGGAGAAGCTTCAGGGGCAGATATAGTCATACCATTCTGTAATGGAGCTACCTGTACCCTCAGTAGTTTTGGCTGGGTGCGGGCGGTAATAAACTTCCCATCGGCATCACAAATCACAAACTGCCGATCAAAAGCGAGCCCGGTAGAAGTAAGTGCGCTACGGCTTAGGTGGAGTGGCGCTGTGGATTTGATTGGGTAGATGCTGATCTGAGAGAGGGTCGGTTTCATCTGTTGTATTCATTGAATTCATTTTTCGGTTAGTTTCGCTGTGGTTAGTGGTAAATGCAATTGCACTGGCAAAGAAATATAGCGTCTGGGGGAAATACAGTGTGCCGGAAGCCAGATTGAGCAGCTGAAGGAAACTGTGCTATGTAGTTCGCGTAATATTCATAATATCAATTAGTTATAAGTGTAGTAAAATGTTTGCTCCAGTAAAGCCGAAGGCCAGAGAGAAGCATGGAAATTACCCCCCAGAGGTTGCAGAAATTGGCGAATATGCAGATGCCATTTGGTAAATATAAGGGGCGAATATTAGTGGATCTCCCAGAGCCTTATGTGCTCTGGTTTGCTAATAAGGGCTTCCCTGAAGGGGAATTAGGTATTTTGTTAAAAATACTCTACGAGGTAAAACTCAACGGCCTGGAGGATGTCCTCAGGCCATTGCGTCGATAGAGCTACCCTGATTTTTTTAGCTTTCCAGATGCTGTCTTATCATTGGTAAGGCCTGTCTTCCGAGAGTTAATAACTCTGCGTTGGTCTCGGCTGAAAAATCGGCGTCAACGGCAGCCTGGTATGACTCTCTTGCTGATAAAGTTGCATACCACTGTTTTACCAGCGGAGCGGTTTCAAAAAATAGTTCCCAGCCAAACTGTTTCAGCGTCTGAAAGTAGGGAGCCATTGCGCAGTCAGCCAGAGATATTTTATCACCCGCCAGCCAGTCGGTATTTTGCAGTGCCAATTCCATTTTTTCGATTGTTGCGGCGTAGGTTTTAACCGCATCTATCACGTCCGGGGCGTTAAGTCCCATTTCCAACAAGCGTCTCTGCCTTTCCCTGCGAGGCTTTTCTACTACTCTGTTGATCAGGGCTTGTTGTTCTTCTGGTGATTTTTCAAGTAATGCGGGGCGCATGATCAATGGCCACTGAAGAGCTCCACAGGAGGGATGTAACTTAATATCGATATGTTTCATCCAGAGTCTCATGGCGGCAATCTCATGTGGATTCTGACTACGAAGCGATACCGCTGGGTAACTATCTTCCAGATATTCGCATATCAGAGATGACTCAATAACGGGTTTGTCGTTTTCAACCAGTGTGGGAACAACCCCTAGAGGATTTAGTTCCAGATACCAGGACTGCAGATTCTCTTTCTGCTGCAGGTTGATCGGATGAGGTTGCCAGGTTAGCTTTTTCTCAGCTAGTACTATCCTGACTTTTTGAGCGCAGGGAGACATAGGGTGGGTATACAAGGTAATCATGCTTATTCACCGTGATCTTAAGGTTATTATTTTAAGTCTTGTATCAGTGTATATCTGCACTAATGCAGATAAAACATGGAAATATGCATAT
>JAIBCZ010000255.1 GCA_024679645.1 Amphritea sp. | reverse complement strand
TCAGACTGAAAAAGGCCGGCGGTTGGCCGATAAGTTAAAAACTGTCTGATAATTCAAGAGATGATGGAACGGACTGATGATGGGTTGTAACGGGAACAGGTTTTTAATCGCGTGATGATAAGCAGGGTAATACGGCGTTCAGGTTTTTTTGCTGTGCTGGCGAGTTGCTGGTTGGCGGCGGTGAGCTGTTATGCAACAGAAGTGAATAATGTACGGGTCTGGATTGCGCCAGATCATGCTCGTCTGGTGTTTGATCTTTCGGGCGTGGTGCAACATAAGCTGTTTACCCTTAAGAAGCCTGACCGAATTGTGCTGGATCTGTCTGGTGCAAAATTACTGTCGGATCTGGCGGCAGTTGATCTGAGTAAAAGTCCGATTTCCTTAATGCGGTCTGGTTCTCGCAATGGCGGCAAAGATCTCCGTGTTGTGCTTGACCTGAAAGAGACGGTAAAGCCTAAGAGCTTTTCACTTAAGCCTAATGATCAATATGGTCATCGTTTGGTACTTGATCTCTATCGTGAAGTCGCAAAAGAAGTGCCGCAGAAAACAGCGATAGCATCAACCAATAATCCTGCGACTTTGCGGGATATTATTATCGCTATAGATGCCGGGCATGGCGGGGAAGATCCTGGGGCTATTGGGCCGGGCCGGGTTAAAGAAAAAACGGTTGTTTTGGGTGTTGCTCGTGAACTGAAAGCGTTGCTGGCAAAAGAGCGCGGCTTTAAGCCAAAACTGACCCGGGATGGTGATTATTATATTAGTTTGCGTAGTCGTACTCAGCGGGCTCGCAAGATGAATGCGGATATGTTTGTGTCTATTCATGCCGATGGTTTCAAAGATAAACGGGCCAGAGGTGCGTCAGTGTGGGTCTTATCTCCCCGGGGGGCCAGTAGTGAAATGGGGCGTTGGCTGGCGCGCAAAGAGAATAGTGCTGATCTGATTGGTGGCGTAGGCAGTGTGAGCCTGGAAGATAAGGATGATGTGCTGGCTAAAGTGCTGTTGGATATGTCGATGACGGCCAGTCGCAGCGATAGTCGTCAGATTGCGCAGAGTATTCATCGCAATATGGGCCGGTTTGCGAAGATGCATAAAAAGCAGGTGGAACAAGCAGGATTTGTGGTGCTTAAGTCTCCGGATATCCCATCAATTTTGGTTGAGACCGGCTTTATTACCAATCCTGGTGAAGCAGCGAAGCTTAAATCCAAAGCCTATCAGCGGAAAATGGCGCAGGCTATTTTTGCGGGCATTAAAGCCCACTTCTCGACTAAACCGCCTGCGCTGACCTGGCTGGCCTGGCAGAAAAGTGGGGGGAATGCCAAGCAGATACCTTCTAGCTATAAGGTAATGCGAGGAGATACGCTCTCTGTTATTGCCAGTAGGAACGGTGTATCGTTGACCGCTCTGCGAAAGGTCAACGGACTCAGAAATGCTGACCATATTCAGATAGGTCAGGTGCTGAAGATTCCTGCCAGTTAACTATTGATACGAAACTCATAAAAATATGTCCCGAATACACCTGCTAACACCGCGGCTGGCAAACCAGATCGCAGCCGGCGAAGTTGTTGAGCGCCCCGCTTCAGTGGTTAAAGAGATATTGGAGAATAGTCTTGATGCGGGTGCTAGCCGTATTGAACTGGACGTTGAGCAGGGTGGTGTAAAGCTGATCCGTCTGCGGGATGATGGTCAGGGAATTGAAAAAGACGATCTGCCATTGGCGTTGAGCCGCCATGCTACCAGCAAAATACGCAATCTGGATGACCTTGAAGCGGTACAAAGTCTGGGATTTCGCGGTGAGGCGCTGGCGTCGGTTAGTTCTGTGTCCCGTCTTATGCTGACGTCACGCACCGCGGATCAGGATGCTGGTTGGCAGGTACAGACCGAAGGCAGGGATATGACTGCAGAAGTTGCCCCGGCTGCGCATCCTCAGGGTTCAACGGTTGAAGTGCGGGATCTTTTCTTTAATACCCCGGCGCGCCGGAAGTTTCTGAAAACCGAAAAAACTGAATTTAAGCACCTGGAAGAGGTGGTTAAACGAATGGCGCTGAGTCGTTTTGATGTCGGTTTTACACTGCGTCATAACCAGAAAGTGATTCATCAGTTGCGGCCTGCGGTTACCGATGCGGAACAGGAGCGGCGAATAGCTTCGCTGTTATCCCCGGCGTTCATTGAAAACGCGATGAAAGTTGATGTGTGCGCTGAGGCCTCCGGGCTTAGGCTCTGGGGTTGGGTTGGTTTACCGACATTCTCACGGAGCCAGGCTGATCTGCAGTATTTCTTTGTTAATGGCCGAATTATCCGCGATAAGGTGGTGGCGCACGCGTTGCGTCAGGCATATCAGGATGTGCTGTATCACGGTCGCCATCCCGCTTATGTGTTGTATATGGAGCTGGATCCGAAGCTGGTGGATGTTAACGTGCATCCGACCAAGCATGAGGTACGCTTTCGAGAGACCCGTTTGGTTCATGACTTTATTTTTCGTACGACGCATCGAGTGATAGCTGATATTCGCCCGGAACAAGGGTTGGAACCTGCTATTTCAGGCGCAGCAGCCAGTGCAATGTTGAGTGCTGCACCGGGGCAGGCATTAGCAGAGCAAAGCTTTGAACAGAGTCGTATGCCTCTGCACCAGCTTCAGCGCGATACTGGAACGGCGGGATCAGGCTTCTCGGCACAGAACCGTTATCAGTCCGACCGGCCTACGGTGGGGCAGGTACGCGAGCAAGTTTCGGGATATGCTGCGTTGCATCCGTCACCGGGGGTTGAACTGCAGGGTGGATCCCTGACTGAAGCTGGTGACGGAGAGTGCCCGCCATTAGGTTATGCTATTGCTCAACTGCATGGTGTGTTTATTCTGGCGCAAAATGATGCCGGGTTAGTCGTAGTTGATATGCATGCCGCCCATGAACGGGTGGTGTATGAACGTATGAAGCTGGCTTACGAGGCGGAAGGGGTGCGTAGTCAGCCCTTGTTGGTGCCTGTGAGCATGGCGGTCAGTGTAGCGGAAGCGGATTGTGCCGAAGAGCGGACTGAAGTGTTTTCTAAGTTGGGGTTTGAAATCGCTCGTATGGGTGAAGAAACCCTGGTGATCCGCCAGTTGCCTGTCTCCCTTGCCAGTGCTGATGTCAGTAAACTGATTCTCGATGTGCTGGGGGATATGGTGCAGTTCGGTTCCAGCCAGAAGATTCAGGAGCATACTAACGAACTGTTGGCGACAATGGCCTGTCATGGATCCGTCCGGGCTAACCGACAGCTAAGCATTCCGGAGATGAATGCTTTGCTGCGTGATATGGAACAAACTGAACGTAGTGGTCAGTGTAACCATGGCCGCCCTACCTGGACTCAGATGTCGATGAATGACCTCGATGGTCTGTTT
>JAIBCZ010000198.1 GCA_024679645.1 Amphritea sp. | reverse complement strand
CTCCTCGGCGCTGAAATCAATCGATACAGAGTTTATACAGTAACGCATACCCGTATTGGTCGGCCCGTCCGGGAACAGATGACCTAAATGAGCTCCACAATTGTTACAAACGACCTCAGTTCGAATCATGCCATGGGAGTTATCCCGATTCTCTTTAATATTTTCCGGCTCAGCTGGAGCATCAAAGCTCGGCCAGCCACAACCCGCATCAAACTTACTCTCACTCTCAAACAGTTTTTCACCACAGGCGATACAATGGTACTCACCGGCTTTAAAATGCTGATCATATTTTCCCGTACCAGGACGCTCAGTACCCTTTTCCCGACAAACATAATACTGCTCCGGAGTGAGTTGCTCACGCCACTGAGAATCAGTTTTTTTCACTTTAAAATCATCACCTGCCATAAAAAACTCCAATACAGATAAGTAAAACGAAAAGATCAATCTGTTACTGTCCAATAACCACCAAACAGCGTATTATTTCGCCTCTTCGGTAAATCGTTAAGAGACTATTCTAACGCTCTTACCGATAATAGAATATTAAAGGGAACCACTACAGGATTAATCCATGTCCGTTATCAGAAAATCGAACAAACTGATCAACGTCTGCTACGACATCCGTGGTCCCGTCCTTCAGGAAGCTAAACGTCTGGAGGAAGAGGGCCAACGAATTATCAAACTGAACATTGGCAACCCCGCCCCATTTGGTTTTGAAGCACCAGAAGAAATTGTTCAGGACGTTATTTATAATCTGCCCTCAGCGCAGGGATACTGTGACTCAAAAGGCCTTTTCTCGGCCCGCAAAGCGGTTATGCAGGAATGCCAGAAAAAAGGTATTCCAAACGTTGGCATTGAAGATATATACCTCGGCAACGGTGTCAGCGAGCTTATCGTAATGGCAACCCAGGGGTTGCTTAATGATAACGATGAACTGCTTATTCCGGCCCCCGATTATCCATTATGGACAGCCGCGGCAAGCCTTTCAGGTGGCAACCCGGTACATTATCGTTGCGATGAAGCAAAGGACTGGGCGCCTGATATAGATGACATCCGCAGCAAGATCACTGAGCGCACCCGGGGAATCGTTGTTATCAACCCGAATAACCCGACCGGTGCGGTTTATCCGGAAGCAGTTCTTCGGCAAATCGTCGCCCTGGCAGAAGAGTTTAGCCTGATCATCTTTGCTGATGAGATCTACGATAAGATCACCTATGATGACGCTAAAGCTATTCCCCTGGCATCTCTCAGCGACGAAGTGCTCTGTCTGACATTTAACGGACTGTCTAAAACATACCGGGCTGCAGGCTTTCGTTCCGGCTGGATGATTATCACCGGTCCTAAGCACCATGCCCGTGACTATATCGAAGGACTCGATATGCTTGCGAGCATGCGCCTGTGCGCTAACGTTCCTGCGCAACATGCGATCCAGACCGCGTTAGGTGGCTACCAAAGCATCAATGAATTAACCGTACCTGGCGGACGACTCTATGATCAGCGAGACCTTGCCTGGCAAAAAATAAATGCAATTCCTGGCGTGTCCTGCGTTAAACCTCAAGGCGCCTTGTACCTGTTTGCAACACTAGACCCTGACATCTATCCCATCAAGAACGATGAAAAAATGGCGCTGGACTTACTACAGCAACAGAAAATACTAATCGTTCAGGGAAGCGGGTTTAATATGACGGATACTCAGCACTTCCGTCTGGTATTTCTGCCCAGGGAAGATGAGCTTTGTGATGCTATTGACCGCATCGCACAATTTCTTAAAAATTACTCTCAGGAGTAAAACTAAAAAAAGCGATCTCTGTATCGCTTTTTTTATTTCCGTACCAGACTCTATACTTTGTAATCTCTCTGTTATAAAACAGACATATACTCTGGCAACAATTTAAATCCGGTTCGCCAGAATTAACTACCAACTCACTTCGCGGAAACTGTATGTTTATTAAGATCAAAAAAAATTGCGGTATCTACATGGAACACAACGGCATGGAGAAAAACCATATCATGCCAGTCACCAGTAACTTTCTGATCAACGTCGGTCACGCAGCTGAAATTTCGTTCTATACGATCAAAGAAACCAAGACCCGCTTTGACCTTGAGAACCACTCTATCACTATAGCGCCTCACACTCGCGTTATACATTTACAGATGGCCTATACATACGCCAGTACTAAAGAACGAATCGGCGATAGTAAAGGAAGCGTGGTAGAGCGAAACTTCTATAAATTCTATTTCACGCCTGAAGAAATGGGACAGTATGAAGAGCTACGTGGCCATATTGAAAAGCATGTTTTGAATCTCTGATTGATAACAGAACAACTCAGGTTCAACACTCAGGAGCGCCTTAAATCATTAAGCTTTTTGCGCCCTGCATTCGCTGCTGATCCGGCTTTGTTAACCGGATTAGCAGACCTCCCATATTGAGTTTCATTGTTGTTGCAAACACAGCTGATTCAGCCGACTCTAGAGACATAGGCAAAACTATAAATCAGAGCGGTGTGATACAGGTATCTTCTATCACAGGTAGCCCTTTCGCTTTGAATATCTAAGGAGTGATTATGGAAGTCCGTGAACTATTAGCTCAAACACATAAATTACCAAATGTGCCCGACATAGTGAGGGAACTGATTCAACAGCTGAACAACCCGAACGCTGATTACGGAGATATTGCTGACAAAGTTATAAAAGACCAAACCCTCTCCCTGAAGATTTTACGTTTGGTCAATTCAGCTCATTTCGGACTAAGCCGTAAGGTTTCTTCAATCAATGAAGCGGTTGTGATGTTGGGAATGACCCAGTTAAAAACCATGGTCATCGCCTCAGGCATTGCCGGCTCAGTAAAAGAAGTTGACGGACTGGATCTGAAGAAATTCTGGTCTGATTCCTTCCGGGTTGCAGCACTCGCAAAATGGTACGCTGAAAAAAGTACCGATGTTGATCCGGATACCGCTTTCACCGTTGGCCTGATTCATAATATCGGCCGACTGTTATTGCACATCACCAAACCAAAGCTGGCTGAAGCGATCCAAACACTGGTTGATCAGTCTAGGTGCAGCCGTTCTGATGCCGAGATAGAACGACTAAACTTCACCACCCCAGAGGCAGGCCAGGCACTATTAGCTCTGTGGCAATTCCCAGAAAACCTTGGCGACACCGTACGCTATCACAGACAACCTCTGAGCGCAGAAACGCCTTCACCTCTGTGTGCAACATTACACATCGCTTGTTACATCAATGCCGCTATAGACACACAGCAACCTCTGGAAGAGGTTATCGCTATGTTCCCTGCTGCGGAAGCTAAACTGGCAGGACTTCCGGCCAATATTGCAGCCGTCTCCGAAGAAGCGATGCAGATTGATTCAGGGTTGGATGGACTGATCTAGAAGCCTTCGCCAGCCAGACACAAAAAAGGCAGCCTGCGCTGCCTTTTCTCTTTATTAGTCCACAGAATGTTGCACACTCCGGATAGCCTGCAGGATATGATCTACATCTGCCATGGCCCGATGCCTGCGTAGCTGTGCCTTACAGGCAAATCGATACTGTATCAACTCCTCAGGACTCAGCACCTCTGATAACCCAATCAACCTGAACTGCATCGGCCTGTCTACCGCCTCAAATAAACGCTTTAACCAAAAACTATCAAACTCCCAGGCATCACTCACAACCTTCCGGCCCTGAAGCGCTATATTTAAACGATCACAGGCTTCAGCAGCAGAAATACCGCTCTCACTCAGCTCAACACGACATATTCCATGCATCTCTTCGGCAAAATCATCCCAAAAAAGCCACCCGGCTACAGAGCCCGGGTCTATCAAAAAATTATCGCAATCTTCATCTGTACTTTTCCACGCGACCTCGATCGGATAGGAGCTTGCTCCCAGGCCGCTAGCTTCTATATCTAAGCAGATCAAATCCATATTTTTTACCATTGAGAACAATTCGTTAGATTGACATGCTTACATAGCTTTTTGGAACAAAAGAACCTTAAGCGCCTGTTCGGAATCCTGATCCGGAAAATCATCAGGATTTTCAATTCGTTCGATGAAAACAAATTCAGGACAATTATCCTCGACGAGCCCAATTAAAAACGAGCTGTCCAACTCAGGAGAGTTAAGACATAAAAGCACTTCAGCCTGTTGCTTCGTCAATTCAGGCAGACGCTTTAACACTTTCCGATAATCGTTAGTGGCGACAAAACTACCCTTTTGAAAACTGGGGGGATCTATCACAACCAGATCATAGGGACCTTCACGTTTGAGTTTTCCCCAGGAACGAAACAAATCATGAGAGAAAAATTTTACCTTATCCATCGGGTGATGATTAAGCCGGTGGTTTTCTCTACCCGTATTCAGAGCACCACGACTCATATCCAGATTTACCACCCGCTCAGCACCTCCAGCTATCGCGGCGACAGAGAAGCCGCAAGTATAGGCAAACAGATTCAGCACCTCTTTACCCTTACTTTGCTCTTTAACCCAGCGACGCCCCTCTCGCATATCCAGAAATAAACCACTATTTTGGTTTTTTAGTGGCCGGACACGGTAACTCAGCCCCAACTCTTGTACCTGTAATAACTGCTCAGGATCAATTTCACTATTGTTCCAAAGCACTTCTATACTGTCTTCTCT
>JAIBCZ010000232.1 GCA_024679645.1 Amphritea sp. | reverse complement strand
GCCCTCGAGGGGCCTTAAATGCTTAATATGACTTTATCGATACAACATTTCTGGCAGGAAGAGCGCAATCGAAGAGATAAACGTAATCAGCGCCAGACGAATAATGTCCGCACACCAGAATGGCGTTACACCTTTAAAGATCGTGCTGGCCTTAACATCCTTAAGTACCGCACTAAGCACGAACACATTCATACCCACCGGCGGCGTGATCAGACTGATCTCGGTAACGACAACCACAACAATACCAAACCAAACCAGATCGAAGCCAAGACTGGCAACCAGCGGGAAGAAGATAGGCACAGTCAGCAACAGCATAGACAGACTCTCAAACACCATTCCAAGAACGATATAGATCGCCAGAATAACGAGAATCACCACCATCGGTGCGACATCCATGCTATTTACTAACGCCAGCAAGTCTGCCGGCAACCCTGCCCGGTTGATAAAGTTTGAGAAAATCAATGCACCGATAAGTACAGCGAATAGCATCGCAGAGGTACGCGCAGTATCGGTTAAGATATCAAACAGACTACCGAAGCTTAGCGAACGACGAAACAGTGCAATAAAGAACGCACCGCCAGCACCAATACCTGCCGCTTCAGTCGGCGTGAATATACCCATGTATATTCCACCCATCACGACAGAGAACAGAGTCAGAACACCCCAGACACCATTAAGCGCTTTAAGACGCTCCGGCCATTCCATTTTCTCACCGCAAGGGCCTGCTGCAGGGTCACGCCAAACCACATAACGTACTGCCGCTAAGTACAACAGAATTCCCAGCATTCCAGGAATAAAGCCTGCGGCAAACAACTCACGAATACTGGTTTCTGTCAGCAGACCATAAATAACCAAAATAACGGAAGGTGGTATCAGAATACCCAGTGTTCCACCCGCTGCAATAGAAGCGGTTGCAAGAGAGTCTGCGTAGCCGTATTTACGCATCGGCGGCATAGCCACTTTAGCCATAGTCGCAGACGTAGCCAGACTCGATCCGCAAATAGCAGAAAAGCCACCACAAGCCACCACAGTCGCCATTGAAAGACCGCCTTTACGGTGCCCTAAAAAAGCGTATGACGCACGATAAAGCTCATGGGAAAGCCCTGACTTAGTTACCAGGTTACCAGGTTACCCATCAGTATAAAGAGAGGAATAACGGAAAGACCATATTCCTGAGAAGTATCAACAACTCGTTTGGCGGCCATGGATAGCGCGCCATTCCAGCGAAAGTCCATAAAATTATCGAAAGTCAGCCCCTGCATATAAGCAAAGCCAAAAAAGCCAACCAGGCCCATCGCAAATGCGATAGGAATGCGGATGACCACGATAATCAACAGTAAGATTGCAAAACCAATTAATGCAGTAATCATTCTGAAAATACCTGTAACGTTATCAGCGTATTAAGAAGAAGGCCAAAATCAGTTGCGAGACTGAATCAGCAACCGGTATACACCGTAAGTAATCATAAGTGCGGCTGTAGCCCAACTCATGAATGCAATATATTCAACGATGTAGCCTACCGGCATCTCAAGAAACTCTGTCACCTCTTCACGACGTAACGATCTTTCCGCCAGCTGGAAAATACGTGTTGCCAGAAAATAGAGCGATGTAGAAATCAGCAGCGCAGAAAACAGCCCCAAAATCTTTATCAGTGTATTTCCTAACATACGATCAAGAATATCGACAACAACATGACCGCCCCGCCATGTAATTACAGGCATTTCTGCGAAGACGAGAATGGCGATCCCCATCTCAGTCAACTCCGTTGCACCATCGACAGCATTGCCAAGGAAGTAACGACCGAACACATCTGCACAGGTCAACGCCATCAGAAAAAACAGTGTTACCGCTGCGATCAACTCAAGAAAGAAGGCCAGCCAGACAACCGGCCCTTTCTCCTCGTAGTGCATTGAAAGCCAGGCACTAAAAGCCATATCAAACTCCTTATTTATACCTGCTGGGCCTTTTATTAAGGTTAGCCAGCGCGATTATTGTTTTAGTGGATAGATTCGTGGCTGTTAAATATCGTAACCCAACGGGCTTTCAACCCTGGCTCTTAAAGCAGATGAGGCAAGCCCTGCATCTCCTGCCAGGCTTAGGCAATTATAAATTCTCATTCGATCGGTCTCCAGCACATATCTTTCGATGCTCTCAAATCGCTTTAAGAGCTTAACGGGGATTATTCCCTCTTTATTATTCCTTACCAGACCCCAGCCCAAACTGAATTGTCTGAGATCAAGTTATTAGTTTAACCGAAAAACGATACCATTTAACAAAATTATTTCATTATTTCGTATCAAATGTGATTCGTCATACAGTTAACGTCCCTTTACGGACACTGACTAAGCATTCTTTACGACTAAATCAACGCCAAACTAGTTAACATGTTAACTTAATAAGTTAGAAACGTAAATATTTTTTAGCCAACCCTATAGTGATACAAAAGCCTGAAAATAGATTAAATGCACTTCCAGCCCTTCAAAAGAAGCGCATTCAATCTCGACCACCTGCATTTCAACCTCGATACCTGGATCAATAACCGTTAAAATGAGCCACATACGGCTACACCGAACGACCGCTTCTGATATTACTCAAAGCAAACGACGGCCTGCTCAAAGGCTATTTCACATTTACACTATAGAAAGAACATACCTTATGCCATTACCTCAGCCTACTGAGCGCATTCTGGAACACACTCGCACCGTCACCTGCACAGGCTACAAACGTACCGATGGTTTATGGGATATTGAAGGCCATCTGAGCGATATCAAAACAGCCCCCATTGAGATTCGTGAACGCAACAACGGCATTGTTGAACCCGGCGAACCTATTCATTTACTCGCAATACGTATCACTATCGACCTTGACTTCAATATTCTCGATGCGGTTGCCAGTATGGACTACACCCCATATAGAATGTGCCCCTCAATAGCCGACAGATACAAGTTACTTATTGGCACCCGCATCGCCCCTGGCTTCACTAAAAAATGTAAAGAGCTTTTCAGTGGAACCAGTGGCTGTACTCATCTACTGGAGCTGCTTGGCCCTATTGCAACCACAGCTTTTCAGGCGACTCATACGGAACGAAAAGATATAGAGGGCTGGGGGGATGGAGATAAAAAGCCGCAGGTTCTGAATACCTGCCACACATTTGGTAGCTCAGGTGAAGTCGTTGAAAAATACTGGCCAAAGTTTTACGAACCCGCAAACCAGATAAAAACTGAAACCATCAGTTAACTCTCTTCTGAGAGATTGTTTAATTTCAACCAAGAACCCGACCCTGCATTGCCCGGCATACACGTACACGCCGGGCATGACACCTCGCCTATCATCGCTGACGCTCACCAATATAAGCGCAGCTTAATATGACGACTGTTTAAACAGTTTCTAACAGCCCAGGTGACATACTCATACCGACCTTTGTCGCTACCTGTCTGAAGCCTGCTTGCTTAACAAGTATTGCTTTGCTGCAGCCAAAAACAAAAAAAACCTCAAAAGAGGCTTTTTAAACAGATCCGGTTTGTACCAGACTAGGTTACAAATCAGGTAATTCCTGACCAGCAAAGATCTCTTCAATTTCGGCACGACTACTACAGGATTGAACCTGACGAACCACTTCTGGTGTCAGATGCGGAGCAAATTGCTGAATAAAGTCGTACATGTATCCACGCAAGAAGGTTCCTTTGCGGAAACCAATTTTAGTGGTGCTGAACTCAAACAGATGGCTTGCGTCGAGCGCTACCAAATCACTATCCAGCTTTTCATCAAAAGCCATCGTAGCAATAATACCTACGCCTAACCCTAAGCGCACATAGGTTTTGATCACATCGGAATCAACCGCTGTAAAGACAACCTTCGGCTCCAGACCTTCTCGGCTAAAAGCATCATCAAGCTTTGAGCGCCCGGTAAAACCAAACACATAGGTCACAATCGGACACTGC
>JAIBCZ010000146.1 GCA_024679645.1 Amphritea sp. | reverse complement strand
TTCAGTTGATCTTTAACCACCCCGCCCTGAACCCTGACCCAACGCTCCTCTGCATTGATTTCGAGAATTTGATTCATGTGCCGGGACACATCGACGATCAAACCATCACTCAAAGACTGACCATTAGTACCCGTGCCTCCGCCCCGGGCACTGAGGACGATAGTATTGAAGCGTGGTTCCGCTGCCAGGCCTGCCAGCACGACTAAGTCCTCAACAGATCCGGGATAAACGACACCCTGAGGCAGAACCTGATAAATACTGTTATCCGTAGAAAGCACAACTCTGTTGGCATAATCAGGATTAAGCTCACCATCGAAGCCGCTGTTCTTTAACGCTTCAATAAAGTCCAGATAATGTTTCTGGGTGCTATCAATCTCAGCAATGCGTGGAATCATCTTTCAACCTGTCGGATCAGTGGTAACTAAATAGCTGGCCATAATGCAGAAATATCATTTATCATTCAAACGATAAAATATGATTAATTAATTGGTATAGACAATAAATGTCCGGAAACCTCTCAATCCGTCATCTGCGTGCATTCACAGAAGTCGCACACTGCGGCAGCTTTACTCAGGCGGCCAACAGACTTCATCTGACTCAATCCAGTCTGACGGCCACCGTGAAGCAATTAGAGCAGTCGGTTGGATTAACCCTGTTTGACCGCACCACCCGGCGGGTATTGATGACTCACGAAGGTGAACAATTTCGTCCTGTGGCAGAGAAACTGATCTCTGATTTCGATACCGGCATAAACGATCTCAAAGCGATTGCAGGACAACAACAGGGACAGGTTGCCATCGCGGCATCGCCTTCCACTATCAGCCGTTTGCTGCCGCCTGTGATCGAGGAATACCGTAAACAGTTTCCGGATATAGCCATCTCATTACACGATGATAGCGCCGGACAGATTGAACAGAAAGTATTAGATAACAACGTCGATTTCGGCATCGGAGCCAACCACTCTGCCCACCCGGAACTCAACTATCAGCCCGTGCTGACAGACCGATACGGTGTGGTCGTACCGGCAAACCACCCCTTTAACTTGCTAGAAAATATTAAGTGGCAACAATTGATTGGCGAAGACTTGCTGTTTCTTTCCGCTGATACCGGCATCCGAGCCCAGCTGAATCAGTTCAAGCAAGCCGGGCAGTTTCAATTGTCAGATCGAAACGCGCTGCTTGAAGTATCGAATCCAGCCGGGATGGCTGCATTAATCAGGCAAGGGCTCGGAATCTCAGTACTACCTGCCCTGGCAGCCAGTACCGAGTCATTCAAAGAACTACGCTTTGTCCCCTTAATTGAGCCCCTTATGCGCAGGGAGATCTGTCTGGTCAGCCGTAAAGGCCGTTCTTTGAGCCCTGCCGCTTCAACGTTGTTGAGCAAAGCGCGGGACTATCTTTTCAAAATGCCACTTCCGGCATACCTTGAAAGTCTTGCTGAAAAGCCAGACTAAGCAACTGGATATTAAGCCCGTAAAATCAGCGCAAACCAAGCAAAGATCAGAGCTTATAGAGTCGGCAGTTTTCACCCTCAAGCGCATTGATCTCTTTGATCATATCCAGGCCCTTACGGATCTTTTTCATCTCGGCCCGATGTCCTGCTTTCAGGCTTTTACGAATTTTTCCTTCGATGAAACGCTTAATCTCCTGCTCATCTTCAAGAATAAGGCCAGGGACAGGCACAGGCTTGCGAGTATCTTCATCCATTGCCACCATCGTAAAATAAGAGGTATTAGTATGCTTCACTATACCCAGGCGAAAATCTTCAGACACAACTTTAATACCGATCTCAAGTGACGAATTACCGACATAGTTAACCGACGCCGATAACGTGAGAAGATCCCCTACTTCGACCGGGTTTAAAAAATCGACAGAGTCAACAGAGGCCGTAACACAGTAACCTTTCACATGTGATGCTGCGCAGGTATAAGCAATCTTATCCATCAACGATAGAATAAATCCGCCATGAACCTTGCCGCCAAAGTTTGCATAGGATGGCACCATTAGCTCTTTAAGTACCGTCTGAGATGCTTTAACTGTTCTATACTCGCGTTCACTCATGAATTTAAAACCTATCAAATTATTTTTTTAATCAGCACGAATAATACCGCGTTATCAGACTTATGTAGAAGGTTTTAAAACGGGAATATCAGTGGCGTTATCAGTAAAGTGATGATCATCGCCATAACCTGTAACGGTAACCCCACCTTCACAAAATCGATAAAGCGGTAATTACCCGGTACTAACACCAAGGTATTCACAGGGGACGCTATTGGCGTAGAAAACGCGGTTGACGCTGCTATTGCAACGGTCATCATAAAGGGTTCTGGATTCATGCCCAGCCCCTGGGCTATCGCAATCGCGATTGGAGCAATCAAAACCGTCGTGGCTGTATTAGAAATAAACTGACTCAATACCGAGGTCAGCACAAAAAGACCCGCACAGATAAGGATCGGCGTACTGTTGTCCAATATCGAGAGCAACCCATTTACAATAAGATCCAAACCACCACTTTTCTGTATCGCCAACGCCAAAGGCAGCATACCGGCAATCAACACCAGACTGGTCGCATTCAGCGAGCGATAGGCTTCATTCATATTGATGCAACCGGTCAGAACCATCGCAACGGCAGCCAATAAAATCGCACTCAGGCTCGACAAAATACCGCTGATCATTAATACCAGCATGCTAACCATAATAAGTAATGCGATAGGTGCGTGTCCCCATCGTGCAGACGTTTCCGTCATCTCAGCAGGCGTTTCCAGAACGACAAAGTTATGTCGTTCCTCCAGCGCTTCTATGTAACGCCAGCCTCCCGCCAAAAGCAGGGTATCGCCAAATGCCAGCGGCTCTCCGTTATAACGGGTAGTAAGAGGGTTACCGTCCCGCAGAACACCAATCACACTCAAATTATACTGCTCTCGAAACCGTGCCCCCTGAATTGTTTTACCGACAATGGGCGAGCGGTTATGCAGCATCACTTCTGCTACCCCAAACTCTTTATCCATTCGGGTGCGCTCGTCGTCTGGAAAACCAAAAAACATGCAACCGGTTTGAATGCACATCTTTTCTATCCCTTCCGGCTCGCTATATGCGAGCAGGATGTCACCCCTTTCTATGAGCGTCTCACTTAATACCGGCATCAACGAAGACAGGAGCTTTCCATCTCGCCGAATAGCAAAAACTGTCACCTCAAACTGGGTCCGAAGACGGGCCTCAGAAACGGTTTTGCCAACCAGCTCTGAGTCATTCCTAACTCTCAGTCGATAAAGGTTATCCTGAATACCGTAGCGTTCTGCGAACTCTTTCAAATAGGGATGGACCGCTTCCCTCACACCCGAGTCAGGCAATAATGCGGGAGCAATAAAGACCAGGTACAGAGTACCAACAAGCAGGATAATGCCGCCAATCGGCGTAAAATCAAAAAAACTGAAGGGTTCCAGCCCGGCTACCTGTAACTGAGTACTGGCAACCATATTCGGTGGTGTACCGATTAGCGTCATCATGCCACCGATCAGTGATGCAAACGACAGCGGCATCAGCATTCGTGAAGGTTGAAGCCGGGCTGAGCGACAGATACTCAATACCACCGGAATAAACAGAGCCACAGCCCCGGTAGAACTCATAACCGCAGACATACCCGCCACCACCGGTATCAAAACCAGCAGCAACTTTTTCTCACTCTGCCCGCCCATCCGCATAATCCAGTTACCGACAGCAGCGGCAACCCCGGTACGAAACAGTCCTTCACCCACCACAAACAAACCAGCAATCATTACAACCAGTGACTGACCAAAGCCCGAGACTGTCTCAGCCGGCGTAATAATGCCGGAAACAGCCAGAGCAACAACGACCATCATTGCCACCAGGTCCATCCGGATACGATCCCAGATAAATAAACCGATAGTGATCAATAGCAAAGCGAAAACAAACAGCACTTCAATATTCACAAGATGTCCAATAGATCAGCCAATAATCAATTGATAATGAAATTTATGCTTACGCTCATCTGACTTTTGCAGCAGGTTTCAATACCAGATATACCCCGCAAACAGTGACCATAATAGCGCCCACCTGAGTCCAGTTTAACTGTTCGCCAAAGAGTATCCAGGCTTCCAGAGTCGTCACAGGGGGGACCAGGTAAAAATAACTGGCCACACGGGCGGCCTCTCCTTCGCGAATCATAAACATCAGAAGCAGTATGGCCGAGATAGACAGGCCAAACACCAACCAGCCCAGAGCCAGCAATAAAGTGGGGCTCCACACAACATGACGCTCTTCAAAGAAAAACGCCAATATCCCCATTACTACAGCAGTCGCCAAATATTGCCAGATAGAGCCGGTTAGAAGATCAACCTGCCCACCAAACCGCTTCTGATACAGCGTACCCAGGGAAATACCCACCAGAGCCAAGAGTGCGGCAACAATAGCCTCTGGCCGAATGATCAGCGTGTCACTATTCTGACCGCTGAGCAGAATAGCGATGACACCCAACAGGCCCAATACCAAACCAATCCATTGCAATGAGCGCAACCGTTCCCCCAGCCACTGCCAGCCAATCAGAGCGGTTAGCAAGGGCTGCAAACCAACAATAATCGCCGTAATACCTGCGGGCATCTGCCACTTAATCGCCGCAAAAACACCACCAAGATAACAGGCATGTACGAGAAATCCGACAATCGCCTGATGCCCTCCCTGTCGCAGGGACGGCCAGCGGGAACGATAGAATAGCGCCAGAGCTGTAAACACAACGAGGGTCAGCAACATCCGGATAAATAACAGATAAAAGGGTTCTATATAAGGTAGCGCGTACTTTGCACCAATAAAGCCGGTGCTCCAAAGCAGAACAAAAAACAGGGGCACTAAACGAGCAAAACGGGAATGGCTCACGGAGGTCACCGATTGTAAGTGAAGTCGTTGTAACTAATTAAAGAATGGAACGATAATGACTAATGATCATTACCCGCATAGACCCACATCGGCTCTGTTTTCCCCGCTCGGGTAAACCCCTGGGCTTTATAAAAACCGACAGCATCGCCATCCGCGGTCAGCATCTGCTGATGGAAACCCTGATAACGCTGCTGCATAACCAACATAAGCTTCTTACCAACGCCCTGCCCCTGATACTCTGGCAAAACGAGAAGGTGAGGATAATACACCACTAAGTGACCATCAGAGATGGCATTTCCGAGCCCGATTAACTTGCCGCTGTCACGGGCCGTTACCAGACTATGGGAATTCTTCAACGCCGCCATCAGCTTTTCTGGTTTATCGGCGGCAGACCAATCATTGGCACGGTACAGTGCGATCACTTCATCCATGGCAAGCAAGTCAGTCAAACTGATCTCTATGCTCATTAAACTGTCCTTTTTCTATAGAGAAACCAGAGCAAGTACTCAAAGATAGATATTATCACGTGTAATACACATCTCTGAGTTTTGCCTTGTCTTAATTATCAGTCGTTCTTATCAATAGACTCAACCCACTCACCCTCCCGGGCTTCTACTCCATCACTGATAGCATCGACAACCTCAGATGCCGCATCAGGGATGTTTTCCACTACGGCGACAGCTACATCTTCGATATTATCCGGCGCAGCTTCGCTCAACCTGTTTACCACCTCAACCGCATCTTCGATCTCACTGGCGGGCTCCTCTATGATTCCACTACTGTCTTCAGCATGACTTTCATGCAGCAACCTGGAGACCTCTGCGGC
>JAIBCZ010000100.1 GCA_024679645.1 Amphritea sp. | reverse complement strand
AGTACTTCTTGAAGTCAGGTGATAGTTCATTCCGTGCCGGATAATTTAGATCCAACGCGGTAACATGATCCGGTTGAGACATCCTGTTACTCCGTATTATTGTTATGTCAGAGCGGTTTTAATATCGTTAATACTAGGGTATACCCTTATCTTGTTTCAAGCGCTTCCGATAAAGGTTTACCCTTTTGACCGCGGTGCTTAGTTACAGCCGAGTGCCAGCGCGACTTTTGAGCCACTGGTACGGCCCAGTTGAGCCGTGATCCAGTGACCGGTTTGAGCCAGCTTCTGAAGATCTACGCCGGTTTCAATGCCGAGTCCATTAAGCATGTAAAGCACGTCTTCTGTGGCAACATTTCCAGACGCGCCCTGCGCGTAAGGACACCCGCCAAGACCCGCGACAGACGCGTCTATTACTGCAACACCTTCTTCTACAACCGCGTACAGGTTAGACAGAGCCTGACCGTAAGTGTCATGGAAGTGGGCTGCCAGTTTTTCAACCGGCACTTGTTGTGCAACCGCTTCGAGCATTCGCTTTGCTTTCAACGGAGTACCGACGCCAATAGTGTCGCCCAGTGAAATCTCGTAACAGCCCATGTCCAGAAGGTCACGGCTTACCGCCGCGACTTGAGCCGGATCGATTTCACCATCATAAGGGCAACCCATTACAGTAGAGACATAGCCCCGTACCCGAATATCGTGCTCTTTGGCCATTTCGATCACAGGAGCGAAACGCTCCAGGCTTTCTTTGATTGAACAGTTGATGTTTTTCTGGGTGAACGCTTCCGAGGCAGCACCAAATACAGCAACTTCATCCGCACCGGCAGCAATGGCGCCTTCCAGACCTTTTAAGTTAGGTGTCAGCGCAGAATACGTAATACCCTGCTTTCGGGTAATACCAGCCATTACGGCACTGGCATCACCCATCTGAGGAACCCACTTAGGTGAGACAAAACTGGCCGCTTCGATATGCGTCAGACCGGTATCGCTTAGCTGGTTGATCAACTCAACCTTAATAGCGGTATCGATCACCGGGCCTGATTCGTTCTGGAGACCGTCACGGGCCCCCATTTCGAATAAGCGAACATGCTTAGGAAAAGCCATGTTTAGTCCTCCGCAGCATTTAGCGAAATTAGCTCAGCACCATCTTCAACCAGATCACCTTCAGCGAAGTACACCTCAGCCACAGTACCGTCATGGGGTGCCTTCAGGCTGTGCTCCATCTTCATCGCTTCCATGATTACCACGGTTTCGCCCTGTTTAACTTCCTGGCCAGCTTCAACAAGTACCGCAACAACGGCACCATTCATCGGTGCTGTCAGGCTGTTATCACCGGCGTTGTCGTCGCTACTGAAGCTTTCACGATGCTGCTCACAGATAAACTGCTCGCCTTCGTGGAACAGAGTCAGATCGTCACCATCATTGAATAGATGCACGCTAAGACGGTGGCCGTTGATGATCACATCAAGTTTGTCATCGTTGAGTTGTGCAGATACCTGATAGCTGGCATCGCCAACCTGTATCTGATACTGACCGTTCTGCTCGACAATGCTCAGGTCATATTCGGCTTCGTTATGAATAAGCTTGAGTGGACGGGCGTACTCAGAGTTAACGCGCCAGCTGTTCTGGTGACCAAAAGGAGAAAAAGGATCATCTGGATTTGTGGCTTGCTGTTTGGTTTTTTCGCTGAAGAAACAGGCGGCCATGACCAGGCAGTACTGGGTATCCAGATTGCTGGCTGGGAATAACAGCTTTTCATGTTTCTCGATAAAACCGGTGTCCAGATCCAGTGCCTTAAATGGAGCACTGCCAGCCAGGTTACGCAGGAATCGCAGGTTAGTCTTAAGGCCGCTGATGCGGTATTCCTCAAGCGCTTTTTCCATGCGAGCGATAGCGCGGTCACGGTCATCATCCCAGACAATCAGCTTGGCGATCATTGGATCGTAAAATACGCTGACCTCATCACCTTCTACTACGCCGGTATCAACCCGCACGTGCTGGCTTTCTTCCGGTGTGCGCAGATAGTGCAGGGTGCCGGTAGCCGGCAGGAACTCGTTATCCGGGTCTTCGGCATAAATACGAGCTTCAAGAGCGTGGCCGTGGACACGGATTTCATCCTGTTGTTGTGGCAAAGGTTCACCACTGGCAATACGTAGCTGCCATTCTACCAGATCTTGTCCGGTGATCAGCTCGGTGACCGGGTGCTCTACCTGCAGGCGGGTGTTCATCTCCATGAAGTAGAAAGAGCCATCTACGTCGTACAAAAATTCAACTGTACCAGCACCAACATAATCGATCGCCTGAGCAGCACGCACAGCCGCTTCGCCCATCGCAATGCGGGTTTCATCAGCCAGGTTTGGTGCAGGAGCTTCTTCAATAACTTTCTGGTGGCGACGCTGTACAGAACAGTCACGTTCCGCCAGATAGACACCGTTGCCCTGCTTATCGCAGAACACCTGAATCTCTACGTGACGCGGTTGTGTCAGGTAGCGTTCAATCAGCATGTCGGAGTTACCGAACGCCTTTTTTGACTCGCGACAAGCAGAGGTGAGTGCTTCATCGAACTCATCGATAGAGTTCACAACACGCATCCCTTTACCACCACCGCCGGCAACAGCTTTTAGCAGTTGTGGGAAGCCACATTTTACCGACTCTTCTTTCAGTAGAGCAGGGGTCTGATCATCACCGTGGTAACCTGGTACTAAAGGAACAGATGCGTGGGACATAATCTCTTTTGCAGCAGACTTTGAACCCATTGCTTCGATTGCACCGGTAGGTGGTCCGATAAACTCGATACCGTTGTCAGCACAAGCCTGAGCGAACTGGGCATTTTCAGACAGGAAACCATATCCTGGGTGAACTGCCTGAGCACCGGACTGCTTAGCAATCTCGAGAATTTTATCTGCCCGAAGGTAGCTTTCGCTGCTTGGCGCAGGTCCTAACAGAAAGGCCTCATCAGCCATCGCAACATGGCGAGCGTTGCGGTCTGCTTCAGAATAGACAGCAACACAGCGAATACCCATGCGGTGTGCGGTTTGAATAACACGACAAGCGATCTCGCCGCGGTTAGCTATAAGAATTTTACTAAACATGCCGCTTACTCCTGAATCCAGTTCGGTTTACGCTTTTGCAGGAATGACCCTAGTCCTTCCTGGCCTTCGTCGCTGACGCGGATGTCCGCAATACGACGAGCAGTATCATCGATCACCTCTTTAGTGATCTCCTTCTGGCTGACTGCATAGATAAGATCTTTTGCAGCTTTCATTGCCTGTGGGCTATTTTTACGCAAGGTTGCGATAAAACGGTCGCAGGCTTCATCCAGTTGATCCACGCTTTCTACTACTTCATGTACCAGGCCGAATTCCTGTGCCGTACGGGCACTAAAAAGTTCAGCGGTAACAAAATAACGGCGTGACTGTCGTTCACCAATAGCGCGAACAACGTAAGGACTGATAACCGCAGGGATTAAACCAATCTTAACTTCAGATAGGCAGAAACCACTGCTTTCGGCGGCGATAACAATGTCACAGCAAGCGGCCAGGCCGACAGCACCACCATAAGCGGCACCTTGTACCAGCGCGATAGTTGGCTTGGAGTGATCGTTCAGTACTTCCATCAGACGAGCCAGACGGCCCGCATCTACCATATTCTCTTCATGGCTGTTTTGAGCCATGCGTTTCATCCAGGCCAGATCGGCCCCGGCGGAGAAGTTTTTACCGCGGGAGCGCAGCACAAGTACCCGGACTTCAGGGTCCTCGTTAGTCGCTTCGAGGTTAGATATCAGCTGCTCAATGACATCGTCATCAAAAGCGTTATGCACTTCCGGGCGATTGATAATTAGCTGAGCGACACCGTTACTGCTTTTTTCAAGCAATACCAGTGGGTTATTTGAATCAGTAGTCATAGTCAGACCCTCCGTTACATGCGGAACACGCCGAAACGGGTTTCACCCACCGGCTTGTTTAATGCAGCGGAAAGACTCATACCAAGAACATCACGGGTTTGAGTTGGATCGATAACGCCATCGTCCCAAAGACGGGCAGAGGCATAATAAGGATGACCCTGATGTTCATAGGTATCAATTACAGGCTGCTTGAATTCAGACTCTTCATCGGCAGACCATTCCTGGCCAACGCGATCCATGTTGTCACGTTTTACGGTTGCCAGTACACCGGCAGCCTGCTCACCACCCATAACTGAAATACGGGCGTTTGGCCACATGAACATCATGTTAGGACTGTATGCACGACCACACATACCGTAGTTACCGGCGCCGAAGCTGCCACCAATGAGTACGGTGAATTTTGGTACATCGGCACAAGCTACCGCGGTAACCATCTTAGCGCCATGCTTTGCGATACCTTCAGATTCATATTTCTGACCAACCATGAAGCCGGTAATGTTCTGCAAGAACAGCAGCGGAATCTTACGCTGACAGCAAAGCTCGATGAAGTGCGCGCCTTTTTGTGCGGACTCGCCAAACAGAATGCCGTTGTTGGCGACGATGCCCACTGGATAACCGTGGATATGCGCAAAACCTGTCACCAGTGTTGTGCCGTATAGCTTCTTGAATTCATCGAATTCAGAACCGTCGACTATTCGTGCGATAACTTCGCGTACATCAAATGGCTTTTTCAGGTCGGTACCAACAATACCGTACAGATCATCAGCTGGATAAAGCGGTGCTTTAGTCGGCTGAGTTTTAATATTGATATCTTTGCGACGATTAAGGTTGGCGACACAAGTGCGGGCAATTTCGAGTGCGTGATGATCATTTTCTGCATAGTGATCAGCAACGCCGGATGTCTTACAGTGAACATCGGCTCCACCGAGATCCTCAGCGCTGACGACTTCACCCGTAGCTGCTTTAACCAGCGGCGGGCCGGCCAGGAAGATTGTGCCTTGTTCACGCACAATAATAGACTCGTCGGACATAGCCGGTACATATGCACCACCAGCAGTACAGAGACCCATTACTACAGCAATCTGAGGGATGCCTTTAGACGACATGCGAGCCTGATTGAAAAAGATACGACCAAAGTGGTCTCGATCCGGGAATACTTCATCCTGCTGGGGCAGGTTGGCACCGCCGGAATCGACCAGATAGATACAAGGAAGATGGTTTTGCTCAGCGATCTCTTGTGCACGCAGGTGCTTTTTAACCGTCAGTGGGAAGTAGGTGCCGCCTTTAACAGTTGCATCGTTGGCGATAATCATACATTCCTGACCGCTAACCCGGCCAATACCGGTAATGATGCCAGCTGCCGGAATATCGTCATCGTAGACGCCGTAGGCAGCCAGTTGAGAAAGCTCAAGTAAAGGCGAGCCTTCATCCAGCAGAACGTTGATCCGCTCACGGGGGAGTAATTTACCGCGAGACAGGTGGCGTTCCTGATACTTGGCGCCGCCACCCTGATGAATTTGTGCTGTTTTATCACGCAGGTCGGTTACCGCTTCAGCCATTGAGTCATAGTTGGCGCGGAAATCTTCAGCCCGGGAATTGATTTTAGAGTTTATAGTAGCCATCAATTGTCCTCTCGGAAGTTGGGTAAGGGTTATTGCGCTGGCGTGACGGGTTTGAAAGGGTTTCAGAGTAATAACTTACCAATGTAAGTCATTGCTTCTGCACCTTATGCTTGCGTCACCTGCGCTCATAACAGGGTTACTCAACTCCTTTCTTATTGTTCTGTTGTCAGTGTGAAAAAATAAGGGGGGCTTCATATATGAAGAGAAGACTCCCCCTCTAAACCTTCAAATGAAGGTGTCCACTTACTTAAAAACAGTCTTACTTGTTCAGGAACAGCTCACGGCCGATCAACATACGGCGAATTTCAGATGTACCTGCACCGATCTCATAGAGTTTGGCATCACGTAACAGACGGCCTGTTGGGAATTCGTTGATGTAACCGTTACCACCCAGGAGCTGAATTGCATCCAAAGCGATCTTAGTTGCCATCTCTGCGGTGTACAGAATCACTGCTGCACAGTCTTTACGTGAGGTCTCACCACGCATTGCTGCCTGAGCAACGGTGTAAGCATAAGCTTTAGAAGCATTCATCAGGGTGTACATATCTGCAACTTTACCCTGTACCAGCTCGAACTCACCGATCGCTTTGCCGAACTGAACGCGGTCGCGAGTATAAGGAACGCAGATGTCCATCGCAGCCTGCATAATACCCAGTGGGCCGCCAGCCAGTACCAGGCGTTCATAATCCAGACCGGACATGAGAACTTTTACACCGCCGCCGAGTTCGCCAAGAATATTCTCTTTAGGTACAACACAATCTTCAAATACCAGCTCACAGGTGTTTGATCCGCGCATACCCAGTTTATCCAGCTTCTGATGGCGGGAGAATCCTGGCGCATCACGTTCAACGATGAAAGCGGTGATCCCTTTAGGACCAGCGTGTACATCAGTCTTAGCGTAGATAACGTAGGTGCTGGCATCAGGGCCGTTGGTGATCCACATCTTATTGCCGTTCAGCAGGTAGTGATCGCCATTGTCACGTGCTGACAATTTCATAGAAACAACATCGGAACCGGCATTCGGCTCAGACATCGCCAGTGCGCCGATATGCTCACCGCTGATTAGCTTAGGCAGGTACTTCAGTTTCTGCTCATGGGTACCGTTACGGTTAATTTGGTTAACACACAGGTTAGAGTGCGCGCCGTAGGACAAGCCTACAGATGCAGATGCGCGGCTGATCTCTTCCATCGCGATCATATGAGCCAGGTAACCCATGCCTACACCACCGTATTCTTCACTTACGGTGATGCCGAGCAGGCCCATGTCGCCGAATTTCTGCCACAGATCGTTGGGGAATTCGTTATCTATATCGATCTGTTCTGCGCGGGGGGCGATTTCAGAGGCTGCGAAGCTGTTAACGTGTTCGCGAAGCATGTCCAGAGTTTCACCCAGGCCAAAATTTAGTGAGCTGTACTGTGCAATCATTTCCTGTCCACCTGTTTCTTAAGTGTGTTTTATTGTTGTGCTTTGTCTTAGTAGTACTTTGTCTTACATGCCGGTATCAGCGCGATACGATGATTGCGCTAAGCCGGGTTGTTCTTAAGTTCATTCATTGCGTCCTGGCAGCGGCTTTCTGCGCTGTCCAGTTCGAGTTGAAGCATGGCAATATCTTTAAGTTGCTGTTCAAGTGCCATCTTCTTCTCCTGAATTTTGGTCATTAAAAGCTCGAGCTGTTTCATGCTGCCAGTCGTGCTTTCATCCCACAGTTCGAAAAGCTCACGGGTTTCAGCGAGTGAAAACCCCAGGCGCTTTCCTCTTAGGATCAGTTTTAATCTAACCCGGTCAGGCCCGCTATAGATACGGGTTTGTCCCCGGCGGGTAGGAAAGAGCAGTTTCTGGTCTTCATAAAAGCGGATGCTGCGAGTTGTAACATCAAACTCACTGGCCAGATCGCTGATTGAAAATGTTGATGGGCTCATAACTTACTTCTTGTTTTATTGTGATGATCTAAATTTAGCGGAAGTTTACGTAAACGTAAAGTAAAAATACAATTCGTTGTAATTTCAACAACAGAGTTTCTATTAACTTAACATATTGTTTTTAAAGGTTTTAATGGTTTTTTTGTAAATATAAGGGCATTCCCTTAGACTAAAGTAGTACTTGTTAACCAGTAAGGGAAATTGCTAACTTGAAGTCAAAGCTGATGTGGGCATTATTTTTTTGCCCATCTGAAAATAATAACAAATCATAAAGTGAGGCCGGTTCCGCATGAGTGCAGACTACGTTCTCGAGACCAGAAATCTGGTTAAGGAATTCAAGGGCTTTACCGCCGTTGACGATGTAAATCTCAAAGT
>JAIBCZ010000170.1 GCA_024679645.1 Amphritea sp. | reverse complement strand
TCGAAATACTCTGAAATGTTGGCCGGATTGATCGTCGGCATAAAGAACGACATGAATGCCACATCAGACTGATGCGGCATACTGGAGGAAACGCAGCCGTGATCATCACCGGCGACCACCAGTACGCCACCATGAGGGGAGCTGCCAAAGGCATTGCCGTGCTTAAGGGCATCCGCGGCACGATCCACACCCGGGCCTTTGCCGTACCAGATGGCAAAAACGCCATCGACATTCTTATCTTCTGCGGTTTCAACCTGCTGACTTCCCAGTACCAGCGTTGCTCCTAACTCCTCATTTACCGCCGGGATAAAGTCGATGTCCTGCGCCTGCAGGAGTTTTTTTGCCTGCCATAATGCCTGGTCATAGCCGCCTAATGGTGAGCCACGATAACCACTGATAAATCCGGCAGTATTGAGGTTGTTTTTTCGGTCCAGTTCTCGTTGCATCATCGGCAGGCGAACCAGCGCCTGGGTTCCGGTCAGAAACACCCGCCCGGTCTCCCGAAGATAACGGTCATTGAGCGTATAGCTGTCTAAGCTTTGCATTGTGGCACTGTTGGAAAGGGAAGCATCGCTAACGTCCAGATCATTTTTGCCCTGATCCAGGCTCTTGTCGTAATGGTTCATGCGATACACCTCAGTAATCGTTTTTATTGTTATGCGATAGGTGTGTTGTATTGATCTAAATCAATTTCCCTATCTGAAGGCAAAAAGTGTATGATTTTTTTTACGAAAGGTGCTTTCGAATTAATCGATAATTTTAGTTAAATAAGAAAGAATCTTTAGAATTATTGCTGATTATGTAATAAGTATTTTGTTTTTTATGATTGTGTGAGTTTATGTCTGAAAATTTAGATCGTTATGATCGCCATATACTGGCCGCCCTGCAGGATGATGGCCGTATCTCTAATCAGCAATTGGCAGACAAGGTTGGTCTTTCTTCTGCCGCCTGTTGGCGCCGGGTAAAAGTCCTGGATGAAAAAGGGATATTGAAAAAGTATACGGCGCTGGTTAGTCCAGAATCACTGGGCTACGACCTCTGCGTGTTGATTATGGTGACTCTGATCCGCCATCGGCAGGATCATGCTATTGAATTTCAACAAGCAGTACAGGGCTATCCGGAGGTTCTGCAGTGCTTTGCGGTAACCGGTGATGCCGATTATGTGTTGAGGGTGATCATTCAGGATATGGCCGCTTATGACTGTTTCTTGAATGACAAGATCTTCAACCTGCCAGGGGTCAATCAGGTGAAATCTAACTTTGCCCTGCGCGAAATTAAAAATGAAACGGCGATCCCTATCGATTTGTAACGGGCTTTAGTTCTTAGTTCTTAGAGCTTAGGGCTCAAAGTCGGGTTGTGCGTAGTTTAAGGGTATCAGGAGTTTGTTTCTGATCAATTTGCTAAACCGTTGCCGTAAAGAGATTAAGGTAACCCAGAGTTACCTGTTTCTCTGTCGTGTTTAGCGCTCGGTAGCTGCTGTGGGGTCAAGGGTAAACTTGTTTTCTAGAGCCGTTGAAGAAATGTCAGGCCATAGCAGTTGCGACTCGTTTATGCCCATGCTGCGTGCACGTCCCTGAATTTTTGCTGTATACATGCGGTGATCGGCCAGCTCGACCAGGGTTTTCCAGTCATGTGCGCTGTCTGCCTGAATTTCAGCAATGCCTATACTGGCGGTAACCTGTTTTCCATCAGGGCGTAAGCCCAGTCCGGCAGTCATGATTCTGGAAATCACATCATTGGCTTCGTCAGGTGTCGCAGTGGGAAGAATGACGATGAACTCTTCGCCGCCCCAGCGAATTACACTGTCGCCTTTACGTACTGTCGCACACAACTGCTGCGCAGCAGATTTCAGTACAACGTCTCCGGCGTCGTGACCGTAGAGATCGTTGACGGTTTTAAAATGATCCAGATCGAGATAGAGAATTGAAAGGTGGCTTTCACTCATGGTTGTCAGGCGATATTGCAGGTCAAGCATCTCGATCCCTGCTCTGCGTGTCAGCAAGCCGGTAAGGACATCGTAGCTGGCACGATTGACCTGAGAGAGCATATAGCGCAACTGATTCAGTGAAGCGAACATGGCAACACCGAGAATCAGAGTAAACAGCCAGATAGTTGAGACTGCCTGAGGGATTTCACTATTGGTTTGAGGTATGGATGACAAGATAACGACAGCGAGCATTGGCGCAGCGAAGGCGAGTAGTTCTCTCAGCGTCAGTGGAAACAGTGTCAGGCCGGCAATCATCACAAAGGGGAGTAGCGCGTATAGCTCAGCGACAACCTGTTCGGTACCGGTGAGTTCATAGGCCTGCAGCCAGTGATCGGAGATTAAGTAAAAGAGCGGCGTGACGGCCAGCATTCCGGCTAGCAGAAACCGGGCACGTTGCAGGTCTGGCTCTTTGCGTGCCTGCCAGGCCAATAGACCAAACGCTGCTGCTGAAATTATTCGAATCAAAAGCAACTCGCGCCATAGCTCTCCCGGTAGGAATAGCAGATCCACCAAAGACCAGACTGGCACCAATACGGCAAAAATTGCACAGAAGAAAAAAATCCGGCTCTGCATAATAGAGGCCCGATGGCGGGAGATCGGCATACTATGCTGCTTGTTGGTCAGCAGTTCGTATAATTGATCAAGCGTATAAATTCCTAACGATTCACTCAGTGATATATACATAGCGGTTACGTATTTCATCCCTTACATCCGATATTGACCACTCATCAGACTGCACAATATAGACCTGTTACAGCAGTAATCACGCCTTCATTTAAGAAAGGGTCTGGTACTTGATATAAGTCAAGAACTGCCAAGGGGGAGGAGCAAGAGAGGTGACGTTGGTGAATAAACAGGTAGGTCGTATGATGGTGAGATTTTAATTGTAGATTTAACTATCTGATTTATAACGATTTTTTGTGGCTTTGTGCCAGTCGTCATTGGAGATGCTTAAGATCTGTCTTTAGGTCTTTTAAAGGGCAATAGTTGATGCGCGTCTCGCTTGGCTTGTTGCTCTAGTCGCTTCTGGAGCGCTTCGATACGCAGAGGCTCTGAGTAGAGATAACCCTGGCCAAACTCACAGCCCAGAAGGGTAAGCTCCTGTTGCTGATAGGTTTCTTCGATGCCTTCTGACACCGTTAGCAGGTTCATCGTTTTGGCTAACGCCAAAATAGTTTCGATGACCGGTTTGGAGTTGTCCAGATCGCGAATAAAACTGCGATCAATTTTTACACCGTCGATGGGTAATCTGGCCAGGTAATTAAGAGAGGAGTAGCCGGTACCAAAGTCATCCATCCAGATACTGTATCCCGCATCTTTCCATTGATTTAGCAGCGGCAGAGTATTGTCGATATCTTCCATCAAGCTGGTTTCGGTGATTTCAAGGCAGATACGTTGATTGGGTGCGTCCACTTTATTTAGTGCTTCATCGACCAGTGCGGTTAACTCCGGCTTATTTAGAATGGCGGAGGAAATGTTAATCGATAGTTTTGACGGATTCCCCAGATCCGGCAAGATTTTAAGTTCTGCCGATACCGTTTCAATGATCCACACGGTTAAAGGACCTATCTGATCGGATTCTTCAACAATTGGAATAAAGGTTTCCGGCCCTAATCGACCTCGTTTGGGATGGTGCCAGCGTAACAGTGCTTCGGCCCCGATAATCTTTTTAGTTTTAAGGTTTACGATTGGCTGATATTCAATATGTAGCTGATTCTCTGCGATAGCGATGCTGATTCCCTGTTGGATCGCAACGCGCTCTTCTACCTGGCGGTGCATTGCCGGGAGAAAATAGCTAGCCCGGTTACGGCCAGCACGTTTAGCTTCATACATGGCTATATCTGCATGCTTGAGCATTCTCTCGGTGCTGTTGGCGTCGTCCGGATAAAGGGTGATACCGATACTGCAGGACAAGGAGAAATGTTTGTCATCGATTTTAAAAGGCTGCTGTAACGCGTCAATTATTCGTTGGCTGAGTTGTTCTGTTTCTTCCACCCGCTGGATTTCGGGCAGCATAATGGCAAACTCATCGCCCCCCGGGCGGGATAGCAGCAGGTCTTCCGGGAAGGGGAGTTCCCGGTGACTGATTTGTTGATTAACCTGCAGTAAGAGCCGCTGAGTGACCTCTTTAAGAATTTGGTCACCCTGTTCATGGCCTAATGTGTCATTAACCTGCTTGAAGTGATCCAGATCGATGTAGAGCAAGGCTATTCTGCTTTCGTGCTTGCGGGCCCACAAAATGAGTTTTCGCAGTTCCTGAAAAAGTCCGCTGCGATTCGGTAAGCCGGTTAGTGGGTCGCGATAGGCCATTAATTCCATCTGTTGATGGCTCTCACTGAGGTGTTCCTGCATATTCTGTAATGCTTTTCCCAGTTCGCTGAATTCATCATCTGCATCCAGCTCAAAGCTGACCGGTTTTCCTTTAAGGCTGTAATGACGGGTTTTGGCCGTTAACTGGTGTAATGGCTTCAATAATCGTTGGGCCAGAAATCGGGAGAAGAGCAGTGTTGGTAGCAATAACAGTATAAAAGCTACGGCTAGAATGCCGATTGTGGTTGAGGTGTCTTGACCGGAAGCTGAAAGCGATAAGTTATAAAGATCGTTAATCAGATAAAGCGCAATAGCGAGCATCACCGCCGTCAAGCTGGCGGACAATAGTGTGATGATCAGGCTGATGCGCAGTGAGAGTGAGCCGGCCATCAATGTCTTCCTGATGCCGTAAAAAGGCAAAGGTAGCAGGTAAATTTCATTGATGGCATAGAACTACTCACTATCATATGGCATTAATTATCGTGCCTAATAATACCAGCGATCAGGAAAGTTGCAGCACCTTACTGACAAGTTTATTAATCCCGCTGGCGGCTTCACGAATACAGTCAGCCAACATATAGGCCGGCGTGGTGACAAGGCGGCGCTGTTCATCTATGACGATACTGCTGCAGTCACAGTTCTGGTGACGTCCGCCCATCGCTTCAATTGCCGCCGCTGTGCTGGCATCGTCGCCAATAGTGCACAGAGCGCCTTCACCAAATAGCAGAGGGGTCATCGCCGGAGCGATACAGATCAGGCCAACCGGTTTACCTGCTTTATGAATGGCCTGAGCAAAGTGGAGAAGATCGGGATTGACTACGGCTTCAGCTCCAGCCACGGCGAAATTGCTCAGGTTCTTAGCTGCACCAAAGCCACCGGGGATAATCAGTGCGTCATACTCTTCAGGATCAGCCTGAGCGAGGTCGATAATATCGCCCC